>CAZQOV010000007.1:0-37078 GCA_964595055.1 uncultured Bacteroidaceae bacterium
TTATTAATGCATACCATAAGCAAGAATCAATTTTAACAAATTATTAAGATTTCTTACCTGCACATCTCTCAAATTTTCATGATAATTTTAAAGAATTCATTATTTGGTCAGAAAGATTTCAAATATCACTGTTGCACTTATCCTATTAATCACTTTCGCAAGGGGATTCTTTTTCGCGATAAATCATTGCGATAAATCAATTTTAAAATATTTTTTAAACAAAAACATCCAGTTATGATTGTGAAACGAATTCCATTATTAGTAGTATTGTTTTTAATTGGTTCAAGCATGCAAGCCCAGGATGAAGAAAATGCTGACGGATTTACCTTTGGAGGCGCTGTCCGTTATAATATTCTGGCCACGAATTATGAAAGTGGTTTGGGTGAGTTAAATCCACAATTTACCTGGGACACATGGCGTTTGAATGTCGACGGATCCATGAAGGGAATTGATTTGAGCTTTGAATATCGATTTTATCCCACTTTTGGTTCGCATTTTATCCACCATGGGTATTTTGGATATGCCTTTTCGGATCAGGTATACATGAAGTTTGGTGTAACCCAGGTTCCTTTTGGGATTACCAAATATGCGTCTCATTCATGGTGGTTTCAGGGGCCTTATTATGTAGGGCTTGAAGATGATTATGATGCAGGAGTAAAATTTGAAATTAGGTCTTTTGACAATCTCGATATTAATATTGCCTATTTTCGCCAGGCTGAACCGGAAGGACCCAAGTTCGGCGGGGATGTAACCTTTGGTAATGCCGGACCCGGTCGTTATTCCTATGACATCGTTCCGGGTAATACTTCTTATTTTTCTGGTGATTCACTTGTCACCACTTCAACAAACCTGAGGGAAATGAATCAATTTAATCTTCAGCTTGTTTACAATTTGGGTGATAACTGGAAAATCGGTGCTTCTGGTCAGGTAGGCGGAATATACAATGCTGCACTCGATGAAGCGGAGACAAGCTATGCCTTTGCAGGTCATATTGAAGGAAACTTCGGAAATTTTAATCTAAAGACAGAATATATTCATTACAATTATCGCGCAAAAGCTGACAATGGCGAGATGCTGGATGTTGTCCAGATGGGCGCTTATGGATATGAATATTTCGGAGGTGAGGGATATACAGGAGGTGTTGCCTCCGAAGCGAATATCTATGTTGCCGGACTCGCTTACAGCATTCCTGTCGAATGGGGGCCCATTTCAAATATTCAGACCTATGTGGATTACACCTTGATTGATAAAGTAAATGAAAACTTTTATGATACTCATCATCTCATTCCAGGATTGCTTGTAACAGCTGGTGGTGTTTATACTTATATTGATTATGCCATGGGGAAAAACCAGCCCTGGTTGACAGAATCTTTTGGGAAAGGACTTGGGTCCGGAGTAGCAGATCCGGATTGGAATACTCGTTTTAATATTAATGTAGGCTACTATTTTTAAATCAAAAAAATGGCTGAATAAAGAAAGGTTAATCTTAAGGTTGAAGACCTTACCCTAATTTTTGGCAAACAAAAAAAAAGGCGCTTAAACTCTTTGATTACCGGGGTAATTCCTGTTTATACTTAACGAAAAGCGGTTTTTCCCGGCTGCAAATTGAATATGAGGGTGAGGACGTTTACGGAAGTATCAAATAAACGGAAAAATAGAAAGGTCTCTTTCGACAAACGAAAGCAGCACTCTGGCTTCGCAGTCAACAGAGTAGCGGAAGATAGCCTGATCAAGGCTGCAGGATTGGGAGAAGGTTGAGTCACCAATGTATCTCTTCCTTTTTCCATCCCTCACCTTCATTAAGATCCAATCATTTTCTGCGTAGTAAAAATGTATTTCGCCAAACCCACTGTGAGAAAATTACCCATCTTGTTCTTTTTCCTCTCAAAAATCAATTTTTATATTTCTTTTTCTGTTTATAAGTCAGCTTTATAAACAACTGAAAAACAGCTGTCATATCTCCATTGCGCCTTTCTGTGATCTTTTATTGGGATTCATTTGGCATAGAATTGGGCTTAATGTTTAAAGGAGAAAATTTTAACCTTTATAAATTAAGCTTATATGAAAAAAATATTTCGTTTATCCGGTTTTCTGCTGGGTATTGCTTTATCATTTGCACTTTTGAATTCTTGTATGACCACCTCGACTGTAATTACAGGGTCCTGGGAAAAACCTGATGTTGATCAGAATTACGACAATTTAATGGTGGCGGCACTGATTCCTTCCATCCATGTGAGATCAATGATTGAAATGCAAATGGTGGAAAGTCTCAATAAAAAGGATGTAGATGCTTCACAAAGCTCGGATGTTCTTCCTCCAAGGTTTATTGAAGATCTTGACAGGAAAAGAGAAATTCTTGATGCTATCAAAAATAATGGATCAGATGGCATTCTCACTGTTACCCTTATAGATAAAGAAACCGAAACCCGCTATGTGCCGGGTGCTTCGCCATATGCTCCATATCCGAGATTTGGTTTTTACGGTACATTCTGGGGTTATTATAATCACTGGTATCCTTTTTTTTATGACAGAGGTTATTACGCCACTGAAAGGATCTATTTTATAGAAACCAATCTTTATGATGCAGAAAAGGAAAACCTTATCTGGTCTGCGCAGAGCAGAACCTATGAGCCTGCGAGTATAGGAACATTTTCAGAAGATCTGGCAAGGGCTGTAGTGAAGCAATTGTCCGAGGAGAATTTGATATAAAACCAGCTATTATGAATAAACTAATTCATTCTTCAATTACAGTAATTGGCATATTCCTTTCATTTATAATGCTTAATTCCTGTTTCAGGACATCCACCTTAATCACAGGTTCATGGGAAAAGCCTGATCTGGAAAGGAAATACGATAATCTTATTGTTGAAGCCTTCACCCCACAGCAGGAACTGGAAGAAGCCCTGGAACTGCAGATGGCAGGAGAATTAAATGAGAAAGGAATATATGCTAAAATTAATGAGGATACATTACCGCCGGCTCCGGTTGAAAATGACCGGGACAAAGAGGATATTATGGATAATATCAAGGAAAATGGTGCTGACGGCATCCTTACCATCGCAGTCATTGATAAAGCAGCAGAATCACGCTATGCTCCCGGACCAAGACCTTACGCCCCTTATCCACGATATCCCTATTACGGATCGTTCTGGGGGTATTACGATTACTGGTATCCCTATTTTCGTCGTCCGGGATATTATACTCTTGAAAAGGTTTATTACATAGAAACAAATATTTTCGATGCTGAATCCGAAGAGCTGGTATGGTCTGCTCAGAGTAAAACATATGAACAGACGAACCTGGAGACTTTTTCAGAAGATTATGCAAAAGAGGTGGTTGAAGAAATGATTCAAGATGGCATTATCGTTATTGCGGAAAACTAAAAAAATGGTCGGGAGATAAACATTTGAGGAATGTTATATGGGCAAAAAAACATTTTTGTAATCGGGCTAAATGACTTTAACCTGGGGGAAATAAAATCCATTGATGAAGCCGAAAAGTATAATTTCATCCGAATTTTCAATAAAAGGGAAATTCAGGTAAAATACGATAAGCCTGATCTGGAAATGTTTCTCAACAAGGCGAGGGAAGAGATAAATGGTTTTGGAGGTGAGGTTGATGGAATTAGGTAAAACCCTCTGGGAGAAAACGCTAAAACGAGGAGATTGGGAAGTTCATACACGGACCCCGAACCATCCTCATTTCTAGCCTTTAGCCTTCACCACTCACCTTTTTCTTCCTGAGGATTCAAGGCATAGTGAAACATAATCTTAATACAATTCTTAATTGCGCAGAACTTTCTACACCCTCACAGGTTACACTATAAGGTCCTGTTTTTTCAGAAGATGGTATTATTATGCCTTTTGCACCTGTCTGTGGAAAAAATAAATTGAGTAGTCTGCTTTAAATTAGTATATTTAATGATTTGTATGTCTGATAAAATCATGAATATTTTTTAAATCAAATAAGAAGTAAAATGAAGAATTCTGGCTCTCATCCACAACTATCGAAAATAATGACCGGCATCAAGGGACTCGACGAAATTACTTTTGGTGGTTTTCCGGAAAACAGATCTACTCTTGTCACGGGCTATGCAGGAAGCGGAAAGACCGTTTTTGCCATGCATTTCATCCTAAATGGAATAAAAATGTATGATGAGCCGGGAGTTTTTATTTCCATGGAAGAATCGGAAGAAGAGTTAAAGAAAAATATGACATCCTTTGGTTTCGATCTTGAAACGATGATTCAGAAGAATAAACTTTGTCTGGAGAATATTAACATCAGGCAAACCGCTTTATACAAAGCCGGAAATTTCGATTTAAGTCCAATTTTTCTGAGAATTGAAGAGGCGGTAAATAAAGTTGGGGCAAAAAGAATTGGCATTGATACCTTTGAACAGATTTTTATTGATATTCGTGAGAGAAATGTTTTCAGGCAGGAGCTGATGCGATTGATTAACTGGTTGAAAGAAAGAGAACTGACTGCGGTTTTCACCTCCGAAAGCCCTAAAGACCCCCATAAGAAATCGAGCATTGAGGAATTTATTACCGATTGTGTCCTGCATTTGAGTCATACCCTGGAAGAAAATATCTATACCCGGAGGATACATGTGCTCAAATACCGGGGAGCCACACACGGGACCAATGATTATCCTTTTCTAATTGATGAAAAAGGCATTTCAATTTTACCGGTAACTTCTGTTGAATTCCATGGGGTATCAAATGAGATCGTTTCAACCGGAATAAAAAGCCTTGATACGCACCTTTATAAAAAGGGCATTTACGCGGGTAGTAATTTGCTCGTTTCCGGGCCTTCAGGAGTCGGGAAAACGACATTATCCGTTGCTTTTTGTATTGAGGCTATGAAATCGGGTAAACGCTGCCTGATATTTTCATATGAAGAAGGGGGCCCCCAGTTAAAAAGAAACATGAAATCACTGGGTTACGATCTTGAGGATTTTGAAAAAAAGGGATTGTTGAAAATTGTTTCAACCCGGCCTACTAACATGGGAGTTGAGGCGCATCTAATTTCCATATACAGGAACATAGAATCTCTTCATCCCGAAGTTACGGTATTTGATCCGATTACAGACCTGATACAGATAGGAACAAGATCTGAAATACGGGGACTTGTATTCAGGCTTATTGATTATTTGAAGAGTAGAATGATTACCGTTATGTTTACCACACTTGAAAGTGAGCGGAATTTTTACCAACGACTGGGAATGTCATCGCTTGTTGATGCATGGATCTTCCTCCGGACAGATTATACAAGTTCAAGAGGCGATATATTGCTTAAGGTGTTGAAAATAAGAGGTATGAGTCATTCCAGGGAAGAGTTTATACTGGAATTTTCTGATAAAGGCCTGGATATTGCAGAAACCGGAAGGTATTAGGATATATTAGAATGCCAGATTTTTTAATTTATATAGGATAAACGGGGCTGGAGGATTGAACGCAGGTGGGAAAACATGATTGACCAAACAAAAATTCCGATGGGAATGTCAATCAAATGATAATGTATACTTTTTGTGGTAAATGTGTTTGAAAAAATCATCTGAGCATTACCATTATTTGTTTTGGCACTTTTAATAGAATTGAAAAGATGAAGAAAAAATGAGTTCAAAAGAGCAGGAATATAAACTGAAGCTTTTTATTGCCGGGGTTAATCCTGCCTCAATCAAAGCAATTGAAAACGTCAAGTATCTTTGTGAGGAATATTTAAAGGATGTTTATGATCTTGAGGTGATTGATATTTATCAACAAAAACATTTGCTAAAGGATAAAAATATTATTGCTGTGCCCACGCTTATCAGGGAAAATCCCGGGCCGGAAAAGCGGATCATCGGAGATATGTCGGAAACTAAAAACCTGATCAAAGCGCTTGAGATTAATATAAGAAAAGACCATACTTAAGATGATGGATAAAAATAATCCGGACATGTTCCGTGAAGAAAACAGGCGACTGAAAAACCAGATAAAAAAAATGGAGAATTTTTTACACGCCTATAATACAGAGTTCATCGAACCGGGTGAAGACAGGGGTTTGCTTACCCGTGACTATTTCAATATAATGAGCCGGGATTATATGTACCGAACCCTTATTGAGAGTATGAATGAGGGAGCTTTGATCGTGAATGAGCAAAAGATTATTGTGTATAGTAATAAGCATTTTGCCGGCATTATAGATCTTCCTCTGGAGAAAACAATAGGCGGATACTTTCAGGTATTATTTGATGAAAAGAACTGGACGGTACTCGAACAATGTTTTCAGGTATCAGAAAACGGGAAAGAATTTTGCGAAGTTGAAATTAAATCCGGATATGAAGCGAAGATTCCGGTTCTTGTATCCATTGTTTCTTTTTTGATCGAAGATAAAAGATATTATTGTGTAATTGTAAATGATATTTCCAATCATACCAGAATTAAACAGGGCCTGGAAATCAAACTTGAAGAGCAAATGCAGGAGTTGGCTGTAGCAAACAACCGACTGATCAGCATTAATCGGGAATTAAATGATGCCAATCAGTACCTGGATAATTTTGTGCATACCATAGCCCATGATTTACGGGCCCCCCTTTCTAACCTCATGCTCGTTGAAGAGTTATTGCAGGTAGCTTCAGATGATCAGCGGGATAAGCTCATGAAATCTGTTCATGATAATGTCCATAAGCTGGATAAGATACTAAAAGGACTTGTTGAGATATTGAAGGTGCAGGGCGGAAAAGAAAAAAATCGCCCTGGGCTCTTTGTAATCAATATTATCAATGAAATTCTTGAAGAAAAAGAATTTCAGATTCAGAAGAAAAATGCAAAAATCATTATCGAGGGTCGAAAAGATTATCAAATCGATTATATCGAAGGATACCTGAGGAGTATAATTCGGAATCTCATTAGCAATGCCGTAAAATACGCCAAACCCGGGGAGGACCCTGAAGTGACCATAGCATTAAACAAATCCGGCGAGTATTTTATATTATCCGTTGAAGATAAAGGTGTCGGCATTGATCTGGAGAAGGAAGGTAAGGATCTGTTCAGACCCTTTCACAGGATTACCTCCGAAGGAAAAGGGATGGGAATAGGTCTGCATCTTATAAATGATATGGTAAATAAAAATGGGGGTCATATTAAGGTAGAAAGTAAACCCGGAAAAGGAAGCAAATTCACGGTCTTTTTAAAAGAGTACAATTCATGAGCAGAAAAAAAATAATGATTATTGATGATGATGAATATACCATTGACCTGTATAAAATGATGATAGAGATGATCTCTGCAAATGGCTATATTTCTACAGAATTAAATCCGGTAAAAGCTCTTGATGATCTTAAAAGAATTTATGAAGCAGAAAACAACAAATTTCCTGATTATATTTTGCTCGATATTTCCATGCCGGAAATGAATGGCTTTGATTTTATTGACCACTTTCAAAAGTTATTTCCGGACAAAAGCAAGTCCACCGATTTTATCATCACAACCAGTTCAATTCTTGAAAAGGACAAAGAAAAAGCGAACAGCCTCAGATGTGTGAAAGGCTTCATTATTAAACCTATTCCGGCAGATTATATTGCAAGACTGATTCAGGGATCTGCCAGGGCTTGAGGATAATGTGGCAGGATAATGAAGAAGCTCGAAGGAAGAGAAAGGGAATGAGGAGGGAGAATGAGGTAGAATAATGAGGTGAAGAGAATGAGTCGCTCCTTAAACGTAAACCCTGAAAGCCTGAAACCTTTTAACTCTTCACCCATAAATGGGGTAGAAACTCTTCCATAGGGGTAAAAGACTCCCTGCAGGGGTAAAATTTCTTACTCATGAGAGTCTCCGGCATTCTATTCGATTATGGGAATGCGTCATGGGCAGAAGGATGGATGGGAAAGATCGGATTCGGATTTCCTACACTGGTAGCACGTTTAATTATCACTGTGGTAAATCATCTGGGATATCCTGGATTTCGAAACAGAAAGGTAATCCGGTCCATGCCGGGGAATAGGATCATGACGCTTGCATACATTGTTACGTTTAACCCTCTGGCGGTCATTCTCCTGCATATGGCTATGCATGTAAGGGAAATGATTCACGGACGAGAATCTACCGGGCTGGTGCCGCTTCATTATAAACATAAGGATCTGTAATGCGTTCTTAGATTAAAGAAAGAATTTTTTTCGGGATCGGTATTCGTTTATTTTTTCAAATTCTCCAGGTTATGAACGACACCTATATCAATGAACAGCTCTATCAGTTTATTGGGAATTATAACGCAATGATATTTCCCATCCAGTTTCTTTTCCTGTTTCTCTTTATAATTTCTATTCTGTTCCTCCACTCAAAAAGCGATTACAAGGATCAAATGATTATTGATGTACTTGGATTTACCTGGATATGGGCAGGTTTTGTTTATTATATACTTTCATTTGCTATTGTAAACAGGTTTGCAGCATATGCTTTTGGCGCTGTTTTTATTTTGCAAGGGATCTTCTTTTTTGTGGAGCTGACAAGAAAAAAACTTCAGTTTAGTCTCAAGAGGTCATTTCAGGGCTATATAGCTTACTTTTTTATTGTTTATGGCTTGATCATATATCCCGCAGTAAGTCTTTTTTATGTCGACAGCTTTAAGGAGACTATATCTTTGACATTGCCTGGTCCGACAGTGATAATCACATTTGGTTTTCTGATGCTCACTACCCCGAATTTTCCCCGGTATTTACTTATATTACCATCTGTATGGTCTGTCATGGGTGTCGGTCTTGCTTTAAACTATGGATTCTATCAGTATTATCTTGTATTGCTTGCTGCAATTGTAGCGAATGTTTATTTGATGAGAAGGAGGAATGAGGGAGGGTTTAAGGGTTGAATGGTTTAGGGGTTACTGTCTGCGAGCCTTCACCAGAGTCTAAGATCTGTGGATGACCTTTCTCAACATTTAACGCCTCCCGTTATTCTTTGCGATTGATAAGGTCGCCGCCGGGCTGGTCAATGACTGCCTGCTTATTTTTCTCCTTAGGATCTCTTCCCAAATTATTATATCTTTAAAGTCAAATTCAAAAAATGAAGCTTTACCTATTCTTTTTTATGGTTTTTATTTGTTTGGGTATATCCGGGTTAAAATCCCAGGATGAAGTGTTTTATTATGCCCCCAACAATCGACCTGTTGAAGATATTGAGGATGCCAGACATATGAAGCATGTATTTCATCGATCTAAGCGTTCTCATGTGATTAAAAGCTATGAAAAAAGGGATAAGCGCTGGATGCTTATTGAGCATAGACGGATAAGAACCAAACAGAAAGGGCATCAGGTGATCAGAATAGGATCTGAGTTACTGTTTGCCCAAAAGATACAACGGTACTACGAATCTCTTCCGGGCAGGAATTATATTTTCAGAGAGCTTAAAGGGAAGGCAGAAATGAGAAAGGGAACAGCTTCAAGATTGATTCCTTTGCACCTGGAAGGAACGATAACCGAGTATTTTCCCAATGGTAATTTGAAATCCATCTCAGATTATGAGAATAACCAGCTTGTGAGTAATCAAAACTGGCTGATTGATGGGAGTAAATATATAGACAATTATTTCTATTCAGTTGATGAGGAACCCAATTATGAGCCAGGCTTTTCTGTCTTCCGAAAATTTATACTTAAAAATTTGGAATCAAGTGAGTATGATATTTCCCGGGTAAATGAGAAGATTGTAATTGGAATGGTAATTATGGAAGACGGCAGCGTAGCGGGGGTTCATCGTGTTGAAGGAAAGTTAAAATTACTTTCAGAAATTCTTATCAAGAGCCTGGAAGAACTACCGGGAAGCTGGACACCCGCAATTCTTGATGGGGAAAAGGTGAGATTTTACCTGACCATTCCTTTTAACTTTCAAAACGAGAGTGAGGTGTTGAAAAACCTTGAATTAAGAAATGGGGTTTTATATTGGGATTAACGGATATCTCTGTTATATAATTTTTCTTCTTCCAAACTGCTTAAAATACGAAGTGCATCATTGCGGTTTTGCCCACAGAACAGGTCTTCTGCCTGAAAGTCAGCACATACCCCCGGACGATCAGGATGATGGAATATGGCACAGCGATAATCTTCTGTAAGGTGAATGCATTTAACTCCTGCAGGCTTTCCTTCCGGCATTCCGGGAATGGGAGAACTAATTGAAGGGCCAATACAGCAGGCTCCACAATTTGGACGGCATTTCATTATATGAATCTTATAATAAACTGCAAAGATAATTTTTTGTACGGGTTTTTTATAATGCGGAAAATAAAGCAGGCTGTTAAAAAAGTCAACAACTTAACTTAACCTTTTGGTTGACTTTTTAAACAGCCTTTCTACATGTAAAATAGTGTAATGGATAAATTACATCCCCACAAATTCCACATCAAATTTTAAATTGATCATATCGTCGATGTAATCATCCTTAAATTCGTCAAATACGGATTTGGATTTAAAATTCACTCCCCATAAGGTCCGATTGATACCAAATTCATTGGTTTTGGCTTTTATTTTATTGTCATCAATCGATACCATTGCCGGAAAGCTAATGCTTTTTGTTACCCCTCGCATGCTGAGATTTCCTGTGATCTCATGGGTAGGGTTAATGTCTCCTTCAGGAGTACCACCGGAATAATCCTTAACCGATACAATTTCAAAGACCGCCTCAGGGTGTTCTTCGGTATAGAAAAAATCTTCTGATTTTAGATGCCCAACTAACCTGGCATTCATATCTCCCTTAAGGTCATGGTTTTCAATGGAATTGAGGTCAATAACAATTGTTCCTCCGGTTAATTTGCCATCTTCAACCAGAATGTTTCCGGTTTTGGCAGAAACAATTCCATGGTGTTCACCACCTACCTTGGCTCCCCTCCACATGATTGAGGAAGTTTCAGAACTTAAATTATACTCATTGCCTGAAACTACAGATACCTGCTGAGCTTCACCTGTTTTTGCTTCCTCCGCATTTTTTGTATTGCAGGAAGCAACTAAAACTGCGATTCCAAATAAATAAATTATCCTTTTCATAATATTTCTTAGATTAAAAATTTTAGCATTTCAAACATAATTGCTTGCGAAATTGTTTAGTAATCAGTTTTTTTTAACATTAAATTTAGATCTGCTTTAAGCTATGACCGCACAATTAGCATTTCAAATCCTGAATTTTTCAGCACTCGTATTATGGATCATCCTGATCTTTTTTTACCAGAGTAAAACCTACAGGCTGCTTATTTCGTCGGGTTTTGCATTTATTTTATTTGGATTAGTCTATATAGTTTTGTTGATTATGAATTTGGAAACCGATCCCACTGCCTTTTCCAGTCTGGAAAATTTAAAGAGTTTATACTCTGATCCCTGGCTGATTCTTTTGGGCTGGGTTCACTATCTTGCTTTTGATCTTCTTGCCGGAGTATGGATAAAAAGTGATTCCCTGAATTTTGGAATTCATCAAAAACTGATCATAATTCCTTTGATCTTTACATTTATGACCGGACCTTTTGGTTTATTGCTTTACCTGATAATAAAATATGTTTATGTGAGGAATACCAGGGTGACTATCGGTGAGGTGCAAGATCGCAAAACCCGGTAGATTAATTCCTGAATCAGGCTGGATTATGGTTAAGGCGATTGGTAGCAAATTCTTTATGTCTGAATTAAGGTGAAAGATAAGATCGTAAAGGCTATTCTGTGAGGATTTTTTTATAATAAAACAATGATTTGACATAATCATTAGCCAGTTGGTAAATGATAAAAAAATGGAGTAAATATCTGTATATTAGAAACGAAAGGCTACAATAAATTGGTGGAATATATGTTTTGTCAATAAGAAATTTAAGGCTTAAATTTACCTAAATTCAATCACACTATTTTTATGAGTGCAAAAAACAGGATTATTCTTTATGCTTTTCTGATCGCAATTTTATTTTATATTCTTGATTCCCTCATTTATTTCCTTGTTTTTGCTGAGGGAAATTCTTTTTTACAGGTATTAATTACTGCGGTCCCATTAAATGAAATCTATAATCGTTTATTGATTTTTGTAGCCATTGTCATTTTGGGTTTTATCAGTTCAGCAATTATTAGCAATATATCTCTTGAAAATGAATTTCTGAAAAGTCAATCACCAGGAAAAGCTGTATTGACAGATATACAGTTCATTTCAGGTTTGTCTTTTCAGATCAGGACACCCTTAAATGCGATTGTTGGATTTTCTGAACTGTTGAAAGATCCGAATCTTTCTCTTCAATCCAAACAAACCTACATTAATCACATTCATTCCAGTGGAAATTATCTTCTCGAGTTAATCAATAACTTATCGGATATCACCAAGATAGAATCCAATCAAATGAAAGTTTCAAGAACGGAGACCGGTATTAATACCATTTTGGATGAATTGCACGCTCAGTTTGAAGAACGAAGAAAAGAGTCGGGAAAAACAAATGTAAACCTGGAAGTACAGAAAGGAAATGATGATCCACAATACACCATCTTCACTGACCCGGAACGATTGAAACAGATTTTAGCTTATCTTTTGGAAATTTCCCTCAAGAACACCGAGCAGGGAAAAATTGAATTTGGGTATAAAATGAAAGAGAAAAATTTACTCGAGTTTTACGTTAAGGATACGGGACAGGGATTCTCCATGGACAGGCTGGAAACCATCTTTAATCGTTATAATAAATTTACCGATAACCGGAATCAACCTTTTGATAGCATTGCCCTTCGACTCACCATCTCAAAAAGTTTAGTAAAATTGCTGGGAGGGAATATATGGGCAAATTCAAAATTGGGCCGCGGATCTGCCTTTTTGTTTACCTTACCCTTTACCAATGTTGAAAAAGCGGAAACCGGGGCTGGTACTAAAGTCCCAATGGCAACCAAAGTGCCAAAAGAACATCATTGGCGTAATCGCACTATCCTCATTGCCGAAGATGTGGAGTCTAATTTTATTTATCTGCAGGAATTATTAAAACCCACTGAGGCCAAGCTTATCTGGGCAAAGGATGGTAAAGAAGCGGTTGAGAATATCAAATCTGATAAAGAAATTGATATGGTGCTGATGGATATTCTTATGCCTGAAATGGACGGATACGAGGCTACCCGGGTGATAAAAAAGATGCGACCGAATCTTCCTGTAATTGCACAAACCGCTTATAGCCTTGAAGGAAGTGAAAATAAAGAAGATGTAGAACGTTTCGATGATTTTCTGATCAAACCCATATGGTCACCTCAGCTTATGGAAGCAATTGAAAAGCATTTTTCAAAGTATGGCTAGATATTGTTTTGCTCTTAAAATCAGACCCTGAGGGTTTTAAAACCCTCAGGGTCTGATTTTAAGAGTCTGGAAAAGAGAAGGTTAAATTCATTTATTTTGCACTTTTTTTCAGCTTCGTCAGCCTTTTTGGTAGCTGAAATGCTCAGGAGCCATGATCATGTCTGGCCCTGATTTGAGATCTTAATCCACATTTTATAAGGAAGTTTCCCGTTTTTTTAATTCATCTATTGCCTTGAGCAATTCTTTTTCTCTTTCCGCAAATTGTTCCTGAGTAGCCTTGAGTTCTTCCATGTTCTGACGCATTTCTTCTTCCTGGGAAAGCATATCTTCTGCCTGCTGGCGGGTTTGTTCCAATAAGTATGAAGTACGAATATGGGTTTGCACATTGGAAATAGTGGCAGCAATATTTTCCCCTATTTCTTTAGCAAAGTTAATCTTATGATTTTCGATCTCGTGAAGGGAGGCGATTTCGATAGCACCTAATACTTTATCATTTAATGTAAGCGGAACAATTAATATGCTTACGGGTTTAGATTCTCCTAATCCCGTAATGATCTTAATATGGTCTTCAGGTATATCGGAGAGGTAAACCATTTCATTTTCCCGCAAGCATTGTCCAATCAGACCTTCTCCCGGAGCAAACCTTTTCTTAAGGTACTTTTTCCTGTCAAAGGCATAAGCAGCAAGTAATTCAATTCCGGGTTCTTCTTCTCCCTGCAAAATAAAAATTCCGCCCGCACTGGCATTAAGTAGCCTTACCATTTCCTTAACCAACCTGAATCCCAGTTCTTCGAGATTATCCGTTCCTTTACGAAGGACGTCGTTAATAACTGCAATGCTTTCGGATTTCCAGGATCGTTCCTCCTTCTTTTTTTTGAATTTTTCCTCTTTCTGATGGGCATTTTTTAAGCTTTCCTGAAGCTGTAAAATCGCATTACCTGGTAGATCTTTATCGCTTAAGGCCTCGAAACTTTCCGTAAAATCTTTTTCTGCAATTTTATTTGCTCCTTCTGCCAGATTTCTTAAATAATCGGATAAGCTGTTTATATTCCTTGCCAAACCGGAAAACTCACTTCTCTCACTCATTTTAATCTTTTGGGGGATTACTCCTTTTGCCAGGCTCTCAAGGTTTGAAGTCATTTTTTTTATGGATTTTCTGAGGTGAAGAAAAAGATAAATTGTTGCCAATATCAGAATGAAACCTGAGAAAAGCGAAAGAATGATAATTAGTTTCCGCAAATCGCCTGTCTTTGCAGAAATCCCTTCTTGAATTCGTGCGACTTCCTGTTTTCTCTTATCCAGGAGATAATTGAGGTTTTGTTCTATTTCGCTGATCAGAAATATGATACCGGATTCTTTGAGCACAGGCTCGAGGCTTTCGTGATTGATTGCCGTACCCGGCTCGTTAAATATATTTAAATCAGCAATATCGAGTAATCGAAAATAAAGTGAATCCGACAATAAATACCGGGTAGATTTTATAAGCAATCTGTCTTCTTCCGGCCAGTGGTATGACATTGATATTAATGAATCATTTAATGAAGGAATGGCCTGGTTATGAATGAGTTCAAGCTCATCTTTAACCATTTCTTTATTTTCTTCAGATGAGACAAGAAGATAGGAGAAGGTTTTTTGAGATTCCTCCAATTTATCTTCCAATTTTTCCAGATAACTTATCGATGTCTGGTAATTTTCTGTCAACACTTTGATCAACTGATCTCTTTCACTTATCTCATTGAGCAAATGATTAAGTGAAAAATAAATGAAAAATATTGCGATGGCAATGATCATGAATAATCTTTCCCGAATTCCAAAACCAGGTTTCATAAACAGATGCTGTTTTAGTAAAGGTACAACTTATTATTCAGTTTCTCTTTTGGTTATTTACTTATATTGAACCTTCAGGTTACAATTTACCTCCATTCCTTTACTGCCTTCTCAAGTTTTATTAAGGCTTCTTTTAATAATTTGCGGGGAGTGGCCACATTGATCCGTTGAAATCCTTCTCCTCCCTTCCCGAATACCGCACCATGATTTAATCCTAGTCCTGCCTTTTGGATGATGAAATTTTTTAATTCCTTGTCGCTCATATTCAAGGCTCTGCAATCGAGCCACACAAGATAGGTAGCCTCAGGGATTATGGGTTTTATTTCCGGAATCCGGTTTTCCAGAAATCGACTCAGGTAAGTTATATTATGATGAATATAATGCAGTACCTGCGTTAACCATTCTTCTCCTTCATTATAGGCGGCCTCAAGTGCCACATTGCCAAAAATATTTCCCAATCCCATGTGCAAATTGTCAAGGGTTCTGTCATATTTTATCTTTAGGTCCTTATCGGGTATAATTAGAAACGAAGTGGATAAACCGGCAAGGTTGAATGTTTTGCTCGGCGCGTACATGGAAACCGTAATTTCATTGGCTCCGGGAATGGTTAACAGGGGAATATGTGTATGCTTGAAGAGAATGAGATCAGAATGGATCTCATCGGAAAAAATAAGAACCCCATTTTTATTACAGATCTCGACCATTCTTAATAATTCCTGGTGATTCCACAAACGGCCAACAGGATTATGCGGGTGGCATAATATAAATGCTTTGGCCTCACGGGCTTTTTTTTCGAAATCATCAAAATCAATCCTGTAATGCTCGCCTTCATAAAGCAGGACATTTTCAAGCAGATTTCGATCATGATCCTTGATAGCCCGAAAAAAAGGAGGGTAAACAGGAGGTTGTATCAATATTTTATCCTTTGGACTGGTAAAACTCAGAACACACATGTTTAATGCAGGGACAATCCCCGGGCTAAAAGATATCCAGTTTTTATGCACTTTCCAGTTATGACGCCTGTCCATCCAACCGATAATGCTCTGGAAAAAACTGTTTTTTCTTACCGTGTATCCGTAAATTGGATGCTCTGCCCGTTTTATGATTGCATTTCGGATAAAATCAGGCGTTTCAAAATCCATGTCGGCCACCCACAAAGGAAGGACATCTTCTTTTCCAAAGTATTCTTGTCTAAGATCATATTTAACGGAATTGGTGTTTTCCCGTCTTATTATTTTGTCGAAATTATAGATCATAGAATCGGGTAAAAGCGATTGATTTAGATGACAAAGATGAGAAATTTATAATAATTATCTTAATTTCACGGGCTATATGGTACGACCGAAAAAACATCTGGGACAACATTTTCTCACTGACAGAAAAATTGCAAAAAGAATTACAGATTTGCTAAATGCCCATGATTGTGATCTTATACTGGAGATCGGGCCGGGTGAAGGGGTGCTTTCGCAGTTTTTGGCAGATCGGAAAGAGAAAAAATTAAAGCTTATTGAAATAGATCCGGAATCGGTTCAGTATCTCCGGGAAAAATATGGGGAGTTATCCGATTCAATTGTCGAGGAGGATTTTTTAACCTCTGATATAGGCAATTACGGGAACAAAATTGCCCTCATTGGGAATTTTCCCTACAACATATCTTCTCAGATTCTTTTCAAGGTATTGGATTATAAAGATCAGGTGGAGGAGGTTGTCTGCATGTTACAAAAAGAAGTAGCCGTGCGTCTTGCATCAGGCCCTGGCAATAAACAATATGGAATACTTTCTGTTTTGTTACAAACCTGGTATGATGTTTCGATCGCTTTTCATGTGGGTCCGGGTGCATTTTTTCCTCCCCCTGAAGTTCATTCAACCGTAATGCGATTAAAAAGAAATTCCAGGAGGTCAATGGAATGCAATCATGAGTTGTATAAAAAAATCATAAAAACATCATTTAATCAAAGAAGGAAGATGCTCCGCAATTCTTTAAAAAGTATTTTAGTAAATTTGGATGCTGAAGTGCCCTATCTAAAAAAAAGACCGGAAGAATTATCGGTGGAACAATTCATTGAACTATGCCGGTCTGTTGAAGGAGTAAAATAAAAAAATCAACCTGTCATGAATTTTGAACTGACCAAAGAATATGTCGACAGGCTCAGGGAGGTCATAGAAGTCCGGGATAAGAAGACTGCTCTCACAATGATGCAGGATCTTCATCCTGCTGATATTGCCGGTATTTACGATGAATTATCTATTGAGGAAGCAAAATACCTCTATCTTTTACTGGAAGGTGAAAAAGCTTCTGATGTACTGGCCGAACTGGAGGAGGATGACAGGGAGAAATTTCTCAAAGTGCTTCCTTCAGAGGTAATTGCGGAACAGTTCATTCGTAATATGGATTCTGATGATGCGGCTGATGTTATTGCCGATCTGTCGGATGAAAAGAAGGAAGAGGTGCTGCAATACATAAAGGATATTGAGCAGGCCGGAGACATTGTGGACCTTCTGAGTTATGATGAGGATACTGCAGGCGGATTGATGGCAAAAGAGCTCATTAAAGTCAATGAGAACTGGAGCATACTCAATGCGCTAAAGGAAATGAGGAAGCAGGCAGAGGATGTTGATGAAGTGTATTATGTTTATGTGGTGGATAATGACAACATTCTTAAAGGTACCCTCTCGCTAAAAAAACTGGTTCTTGCAAAACCCAACCAGCATATCAGAGGGCTGTATAATTCTCATGTTATTTCTGTAAGAACCGATAGTCCTTCAGAAGAAGTCGCTTCCATCATGAGAAAATATGACCTGGTAGTACTGCCTGTTATTGATTCCATTGGCAGGTTGATGGGCCGGATCACCATTGATGATGTAGTGGATGTTATCAGGGAAGAAGCGGACAGGGATTACCAGATGGCTTCGGGTATTTCCGAAGATGTTGAAACGACCGATTCTGCATGGGTGTTGACCCGGGCCCGGTTGCCCTGGTTGCTCATAGGCTTAGCCGGCGGAATCATTACAGCACTGGTTTTGGGACAATTTGAATCTGATCTTGCTGATAATGCCAGGCTGGCCTTTTTTATTCCGCTGATTGCAGCAATGGCCGGAAATGTCGGAATTCAATCTTCTGCAATAGTTGTTCAGAGTATTGCCAATAATACCCTTGGTCTGGAAAGAACCTATTTTAAAATATTTAAGGAGTTTACGGTAGGGCTGGTCAATGGAGTGATTTTAGCTACCATATTATTTACCTATAATTATCTTGCATCCGATTCCTTCGCACTGACGCTTTCTGTCAGTATATCCCTCTTCATTGTAATAATTTTTGCTGCTGTTTTCGGCACACTTATTCCTCTGATTCTTAATAAGATGAAAATAGATCCTGCACTGGCTACAGGTCCATTTATCACAACCATGAATGATATCATAGGCTTATTAATCTATTTCATTGTAAGTGGAATGCTTTTTAAAATGTTCTAGGCTTGGATTCCTGATGAAAGGTGGTTCATTTTACAAGCTTGTTGAGCCTTCATGAGAATTTGCAAACCTAGAAACTTGTATTTATGGCATCAACCGGATCAAGCCTGGCTGCAGAATAGGCAGGAGAAATTCCTGAAATAAGTCCAATCAATGAGGAGATCAGGATTCCTGTTACAATATTTCCCATGGTAAGTGTAATTTCAAATGTAGTCAGAGCATTAACAACCAGTGTGCCGGCGAAAACAAACAAAAGGCCTATTATCCCTCCGGCAAGGGCAAGTATTACAGATTCGAAGACAAATTGGAGCAAAATGAAATAAAATTTTGCTCCCAGTGCTTTCTGTATGCCGATAATATTGGTTCTTTCCTTAACGGAAACAAACATGATGTTGGCAATCCCAAAACCCCCTACAAGCAAAGAGAATATACCTATAAACCATCCGGCAATATTCATTGTGCTGAAAAACTGATCCAATTGATTATCCAGCATACTGGTTTGATTCAGAGCAAAATTATTTTCTGCATTTGGTTTGAGTCTTCTTAAGGTACGAAGAACCATGGTAATTTCTGCCATTAATTCTTTATTACTGACTCCATCCCGGGCCTTAACCCAGATCATGGGATTCATCGATTCACTTCGAATGTTCACCAGATTTCTTACATGGTTTACGGGTCCGAGTACACTTTCATCCATGCTGTCGCCAAAATTATCCTGCCCTTCTTTTTCAAATACGCCTATGATCCGCGTTTTATATCCGCGAATGGTGATCTCCTTGTTTATCGGATTGGTATTTCCAAATAATTCTTTCGCTATATCATGTTCTATGATGGAATAATTTTTTTCTGAATGTAATTCGAAATCAGAAAAGTATCTGCCTTGCTGAATGTCATAGTCCCTGATATCTTCAAATCCATCTGAGTCCCCAATGAAGGTTGAATTATCAACAGAATTTTCCTGGTATTTAACCGTTACATTTGTAGAAACCATAAAAGCTACTTCTTGAGCAAGGGTAAGCCGGTCTTTCATTTTTTCGTATTCCTGAATGGAGGGGACCGGGCGATTGACATATTGCCACCATTGGTATTCTTTTCCGGGCTCTTCAGTCCATGGCCATTTCTGAACATAGATAACATCATTTCCCAGGGAGGAAATACTTTGTCTGATATTCATTTCAAGGGAATCAAAAATGGTAAATACCGAAATTATGGCAAATATTCCAATGGTAATGCCCAGAAGTGAGAGCAGCGTGCGAAGTTTATTAACAACAACAGCATTAAGGGCAAACTGCAAGCTTTCCAGGGAAAGACGTATGACTTTAAACATCTGTAAAATAATAGTTAAAAAATATTCCGAAATTTCATGGAAACTATTTCCTTTGTATAATTTTTTAAACGATTTTTGGAGGAATAAAAGTACTTTTTTTTCCACACATAATAATATTTTTGTCCAACTTTATTAATTCATTGTAAATGAATAAATTAAAAAAAATTAATTCCGCGCTCATTTCTGTTTATCACAAAGAAAACCTCGAACCTATTATTAGCAAATTAGCTCAGCAAGGCGTCGAACTTTATTCGACTGGGGGAACCAGAACTTTTATGGAAAATCAAGGAGTGAAGGTAACTGCTGTTGAGGAATTGACCGGCTATCCTTCTATCCTTGGGGGACGGGTTAAAACGCTTCACCCAAAAGTTTTTGGAGGAATTCTCTCCCGGAGAAACAATGATGAAGATATTCAGCAACTCAAACAATATGAAATTCCTGAAGTTGACCTGGTGATTGTTGATCTTTATCCTTTTGAAGAAACGCTAAAATCGGGAGCAGAGGAGGAAGCGATAATCGAAAAAATTGATATTGGAGGTATATCCCTTATCCGGGCGGCAGCAAAAAATTATCAAGATGTGCTGGTTGTCAGTTCAAGGGATCAATATGAAGACTTACTCCGGATATTGACTGAAGGGGAAGGGAAGACAAGTCTTGAAGATCGGAGAAAATTTGCAAAAAAAGCTTTTGGGATCTCTTCCTATTACGATACCACAATTTTTAATTATTTTGATAAGGATGAGCCCAGTGAAATGAAAATTTCTGTTTCTCCCGGCAAAAAATTACGGTATGGGGAAAATCCTCATCAGGAGGGATTTTTCTTTGGCAAATTTGAGGAAGTTTTTGATCAACTGCATGGAAAAGAGATATCCTATAACAATCTTCTGGACATTGAT
Source organism: uncultured Bacteroidaceae bacterium (assembly GCA_964595055.1). Lineage (GTDB taxonomy): Bacteria > Bacteroidota > Bacteroidia > Bacteroidales > CAYRTD01. Next base: position 20,778 of record CAZQOV010000007.1, read on the forward strand.
GCAGCGGTGGGACTCATCGCTGAATTCGATGACACCACCTTTGCCATACTGAAACATAACAATGCTTGTGGGCTTGCAAGTCGCGAGCGGCTCCTGGATGCATGGAAGGACGCACTTGCCGGGGATCCGGTTTCGGCCTTTGGCGGTATCCTTATTACCAATTCCCGGGTAGACAAGGCTACAGCCGAAGAAATTAACACCTTATTTTTTGAAGTAATTATTGCTCCTTCTTATGAAGAAGAAGCCCTTGAGATACTAAAACAAAAAAAGAAACGTATTATTCTTGTGCAGAAATCTTCTGAATTCCCCGACAGGTTGACAAGAACAGTTTTAAACGGAGTGATAGTGCAGGATAAAGATGTATACCGAGAATCAAAAGAAGATCTGAAAGTAGTAACCAATGAATCTCCTGAAGACGGAGTGATTGAAGATCTATTGTTTGCCAATAAAATCGTTAAGCATACAAAGTCAAATGCTATTGTACTTGCAAAGAACAAACAGCTTATTGCCAGCGGTGTCGGGCAAACATCTAGGGTAGATGCCTTAAAGCAAGCCATAGAAAAAGCAAAAAATTTTGAATTTGAATTGCAGGGTTCTGTTATTGCTTCGGATGCATTCTTTCCGTTTTCCGATTCTGTGGAAATAGCCTATAATGCCGGTGTTCGCTCTGTCATTCAACCCGGAGGATCTGTGAGAGATGAAGATTCTATAGATTTTTGTAACAAAAAGGGCATGAGTATGGTATTTACTGGAATAAGACATTTTAAACATTAGAAAAGATTATGGGATTGTTTTCGTTTCAGCAGGAATTGGCAATTGATCTTGGGACAGCCAATACCTTGATTATACACAATGATAAAGTTGTGGTGAATGAACCTTCGATTGTTGCCATTGATCAGACAACTGGCAAAATGATCGCTATTGGAGAAAAAGCCAGGCAGATGCATGGGAAAACCCATGAAAATATAAAGACCATTCGTCCCCTCCGGGATGGAGTGATCGCAGATTTTGATGCAGCAGAGCAGATGATCAGAGGGATGATTAAAATGATTAATAAAAAATCAAGATTATTTACCCCTTCTCTGAAAATGGTTGTATGCATTCCGTCGGGATGTACGGAGGTGGAAAGAAGGGCTGTAAGGGATTCATCTGAGCATGCCGGAGGAAGAGATGTTCATATGATTTATGAGCCCATGGCTGCTGCCATTGGTATTGGTATTGATGTTGAAGCTCCCAGCGGAAGTATGGTGGTGGACATTGGAGGAGGAACCACAGAAATTGCTGTGATTGCGCTTGGCGGGATCGTTTGTAATGAATCCCTTCGGGTGGCGGGAGATGGTTTTACTGCTGATATTATGGGCTACATGAGGCATCAACATAACATAAAGATTGGGGAGAGAACGGCTGAAGATATTAAATTATTGGTGGGTTCAGCTCTTCCTGAACTTGATGATCCTCCTGCCGATTTTAATGTAAGAGGCCCAAATCTTATGACGGCTATGCCCATAGAAATACCCATTTCTTATCAGGAAATTGCCCACTGTCTGGATAAATCCATATCAAAAATTGAAACGGCAATTCTTTCTGTTCTCGAGCAAACTCCTCCGGAATTATATTCCGATATTGTCCAGAGTGGTATTTATATGGCAGGTGGCGGAGCTTTACTCAGGGGATTGGACAAGCGGTTTACAAATAAGATCAATATTCCTTTCCATGTAGCTGAAGACCCTTTGCAGGCTGTGGCTCGCGGAACCGGGATAGCACTTAAGAATTCAGATAATTTTTCATTTTTAATGCGATAAATCAGGGTGATGTGAAAGAATGAGGAATCTTTTCCGACTAATCCTAAATAATTATTTTGTCCTTCTGTTTATTTTACTGGAAGGTGTGTCCTTTCTATTGATTTTTCAATTTAATCCCTATCAAAAGTCCTTGTTTGTAAATCTTTCCAGAAATGTGAATGGCATTATTTACAGTCAAATAGGAGATTTCAGACAATACCTGTATCTTAAGGACGAGAATGAACAACTGTTAAATGAAAATACAGATCTCAGGAATCACTTATCTGAGGCCAGGGAAATTGTTTATATCATTAGTCCGGATTCATTGCTTTCGGATACCCTTGCCATTAAAATGGAATTTCAATATGATTTTATTCCGGCCGATGTAATTAATAATTCTGTGAATAAGCAGTATAATTATCTGACCATCAACAGAGGCTCACGGGTGGGTGTTGCAAAGGATATGGCGGTAATTTCACATGGTGCGGTTGTTGGTGTTGTTGCCGGGGTTTCGAGAAACTTTGCAACCGTGATCCCTCTGTTAAACAGAAATTTCAGAGTAGGTTCAAAACTGGAAAGAAACGATTATTTCGGAATACTCGAGTGGGAAGGCCTTGACCCTCAGTATGCAAGGCTAAAAGAAATCCCCCTCCATGTTGAGGTTCATAGTGGGGATACGATAGTTACCAGCGGTTATTCTGCGATCTTCCCACCGGGTTACCTTGTCGGGGTTGTGGAATCTTTGAAGGTTGATGAAGGAAATTTCTATGATATCAAAGTCAGACTTGCAGTAGATTTTCGGAAGCTTACCCATGTAAATGTAATAGGGAACATATTCCGGGAAGAGCAACAAGAGCTGGAAAAATCATTTGGATATGATTAAAATCTACCTGAGAAATATTATTCGCTTTGCTGCTGTTGTTCTCTTACAGGTTCTTGTATTTGATAACATTGAGCTGAGCGGTTATATTAATCCCTATATCTATCTGATTTTTATTATTCTTCTTCCTTTTGAAACTCCAAACTGGTTGCTTTTGCTGCTTGCCTTTTTGCTGGGCTTATCTATCGATCTTTTCCATATGACCTATGGTTTACATGCATCGGCGACGGTATTCGCTGCTCTTTTAAGACCTTTTATCCTTAAGGCCTTTTCACCCCGAGATGGTTATGAACCCGGAACGTTTCCCAGAGTTGCTTATTATGGATTCAGCTGGTTTGCTAAATATGCTATGATCTTAATTTTTGCACATCATTTTTTCCTTTTTTTTATGGAGATATTTCGCATTTCGGACATGATTTTCATTATGTCCAAAACTTTTCTGAGTGGAATAGTTTCCGTTTTTTTTATTATTATCAGCCAGTACTTTATTTACCGTAGGTGATGAATAAGTTTGCAGATCGAAAATATGTTATTGGTTTACTCATAATACTTTCTGCTGTTGTTTTTGCCGGAAGACTTTTTCAGATGCAGGTCATTGATCAGTCTTATAAACTCAGCGCAGAAAATAATTCCCGTCGTGAAGTGATTCTTTATCCTGCACGTGGATTGATATATGACCGAAATGGCAAATTGATGGTATCAAATCAGGCTGCCTACGATATAATGGTAAACCCAATACAACTGGATGAATTTGATACCACAGATTTTTGCCATATTCTTGAAATATCCAAGGAAGATCTTATAGCGCGGATCGAAAAGGCAAAAGATTATAATCACTATGCTCCCTCCGTGTTTATGAAGCTGGTTCCTGCCGAGGTTAGCTCAGTATTCCAGGAAAAGCTTTTTAAGTTTCCCGGTTTTTTCGTTCAAACCCGAACGCTCAGACGGTATTCCCGTCCAATAGCTGCTCATGTACTCGGGTATGTGGGTGAGGTAAGTAAAGGAACGATCGAAAAGGATATGTATTATAAGATGGGCGATTATATTGGAATTAGCGGAATTGAAAAAACCTATGAAAAGATACTCAGGGGTAAAAAAGGCAAGAAGAATTACATGGTGGATGTTCACAGCCGGGTTACCGGGGAATGGGAAAGTGGCAGATATGATCAAGCATCCGAACTCGGTAAGGATATTGTTATCACGATCGATTCGGATTTGCAGGAATACGGTGAAAAACTCATGAAAGGTTTCAGCGGAAGTATTGTAGCCCTGGAACCTTCTAGCGGTGAGATACTGAGCATGGTGAGTGTACCCAATTATTCCCCAGGGCTTTTGGTCGGAAGAGGATTGCGCCGTAACTTTAGGATGCTGTCGGCCGATACCCTGAATCCCATTTTTAATCGTGCAGTTGCTGCAAGTTATCCTCCGGGATCCACCTTTAAAATTATTAATGGTCTTATTGCTTTGCAGGAAGATGTACTTCATCCTTCCCATGAGTTTTATTGTGATTTTGGATATTATTACCGGGGAATCTTCGTCGGTTGTCATGACCATTTATCACCACTCGATCTGGAGGGTTCGATACAAAATTCCTGTAATGCCTATTTTTGTAATGTATTTAGAAGGATTATGGAAGATCCTGAATTTGGACGTACCGATTCGGCCTTCAATAACTGGAGACGACATGTTGCCTCTTTTGGTTTCGGGAATCGTTTAAATTCGGATATACCCGGTGAACTCAAAGGGTTTGTTCCAGACCCTTCTTATTATAATCTTTATTATGGCGCCGGACGCTGGAATTTTTTAACGGTGATCTCCTTGTCTATTGGTCAGGGGGAACTGGGTATTACTCCTTTGCAAATGGCAAATATGACGGCTGCAATAGCGAACAGGGGGAGTTATTATACGCCACATATACTAAAAGAAATACGATCGGGAGAGCAAATAGATCCCCGGTTACGGGAAGAACATAAAACCACTATAGATTCAGCCTATTTTGAAACAGTGATCGATGGGATGGATCTGGTGGTAAACGGAGGCGAAGGCAGCACAGCAAGAATTGCAAAAATGCAGGACGTAACCATTTGCGGAAAGACAGGAACTGCTGAAAACCCTTTTGGTGAAGATCATTCGATTTTCGTGGCATTTGCTCCCAAGGAAGATCCTCAAATCGCAATTGCTGTTTATGTTGAGAACGTTGGCTTTGGTTCTACATTTGCTGCCCCGATTGCCAGTCTGATGATCGAAAAGTATCTTACTGGAAAGGTTGAAAGAAAGTGGATAGAAAATTATGTTCTTGTTGATGCCAGAAAAAGACTAGAAGAAAAATTAAAAAAGGAGTCGGAAGAATGAGAAGAGGAAGTCTCGTAAAAAATCTTGACTGGATTACGGTAATAATCTTTCTGGTTATGGTATTTCTGGGCTGGTTAAATATATTTTCTGCGGTTTATTCGGAAGAACATCCCAGTATTCTGGATCTTAATCAGCGATATGGCAAACAGTTTTTATGGATATGTGCCTCAATTGTTATTGCCGCTTTATTGCTTTTTATCGACCAAAGGTTCTATGAATTCTTTGCCTACTTTATTTATGTTTTTGCCATTCTGTTGCTTCTGGGAGTCCTGGTTTTTGGCAAAGAAATTAATGGTGCAAAAAGCTGGTTTGCATTTGGAAGTTTTCAGATCCAACCTTCTGAATTTGCAAAGCCTGCAGTGGCCCTGGCTCTGGCTAAGCACCTTTCCCAATACAATCTTAATGTCAGGGAATTTCGAAGTTTCGTGATTTCGGCCGCTATCATTTTTACCCCGGCTGCCCTGATCACGCTGCAACCTGACATCGGATCTGCACTGGTCTATTTTGCTTTTATTCTGCCGGTTTACAGAGAGGGGTTTTCTGTTAACATACTGCTTGCCATGATTTCTCTGGTCATAATATTTCTGCTGGTGCTTTTGCTGAATAATATTGTCGTTCTGGCCCTTTTAATCGGGGCGGGTTTTGTGGCCTGGGGAATTCAGACAAAAAGTCTGAAGAGATTCCTTGTCAGTTTGCTGGTTTTTATTGGTGCATTAGGATTAACATTGCTGATACGTAGCCTTAGCTCTCTGGATTTTAACAATTATATGCTTTTGCTCATCGCAACTATCCCCACAGCGATCCTATTTGGCTTTAACATTCTTTTAAAAAGAGCCCGTAAACCCTTTATTATTATGTCGGTGGTAATAATTGGAGCAATATATTCCTTCTCTGTCGATTATGCTTTTCATCATTTACTAAGCGACTACCAGCAGAGGAGGGTAAATATTCTGCTGGGCATTGAATCGGATCTGCAGGGAGCGGGATATAATGTCAATCAATCCAAGATCGCAATTGGATCCGGCGGATTATCCGGAAAGGGTTTTCTTCAGGGTACCCAGACCAAGCTGCATTTCGTCCCTGAGCAAAGTACAGACTTTATCTTTTGCACTGTAGGTGAAGAATGGGGATTCATAGGTTCGATTGTGGTCGTTCTTTTGTTTGTGAGTTTTTTATTGCGACTGCTATATCTTGCAGAAAGACAGCGAACAAACTTTGCCCGAATATTTGGATACGGCATTTTATCTGTATTCTTTCTCCATTTTTTTGTCAACATCGCAATGACTATCGGTCTATTCCCGGTTATAGGTATACCTTTACCTTTTTTTAGTTATGGTGGCTCTTCGTTATGGGCGTTTACCCTTATGTTATTTATTTTCCTACGACTGGATGCAGGCAGAAAGGAATATATCAGGTAGGAACTTCATGGATTGGTATTCTGCTCTTAATCAATAATTAAGTGGGATTAAACACCGGGCAACTACCTGTTCTCTTTTTAAACTGGGCTTTTTTTCCTATATTTGTGGCCCTTTTTCGAAAAACAATCACAAAAAAAATATACCTGGATTTGTTATGAAATATAAAGCCTATACATTATCTAATTACAGGAAAATTCCACAGGTCTCAAGACTAAGTAAGGAACAAAAAGAACATGTTGAAGTGGTGAGCAGGGTTTTTCCCTTTAAAACCAATAATTATGTGGTTGATGAGCTGATTGACTGGGAAAACTTTGAAGATGATCCCATGTTCATTTTAAATTTTCCCCAGAGAGGAATGCTGAAGGAAGACCATTATAAATCAATGGACGAACTTTACCGGAAAAATGCTGATAAAAAAGCCATTTCAATTGAGGCCAATGAGATCCGTGCCCAATTGAATCCCCATCCGGCAGGTCAACTGGAACATAACGTACCCGAAATTGAAGGTGAAAGACTTATGGGCATCCAGCATAAATACAGAGAAACAGCCTTGTTTTTTCCCACCCAGGGACAGACCTGCCATGCGTATTGTACTTTTTGCTTCCGCTGGCCGCAATTTTCAGGAATGAATGATCTCAAATTTGCCATGAAACAAGCCGGTCTTCTGGTGAAATATCTTGAGCAGAATAAAAATATTACCGATATCCTTTTCACCGGAGGGGATCCGATGATTATGAGAGCCAAACATCTGGAAACTTACATAGATGCGATTTTGATGTCCAGAAATCATAACATCAGTACCATTCGCATAGGATCTAAATCTCTTTCTTTCTGGCCCTATCGCTATTTGACAGATAATGATGCGGATGAAATATTACGGATATTCGAAAAGGTAAGCAATGCCGGCATTCACCTTGCCTTCATGGCTCATTTCAATCACCCCAGGGAATTATCGACAGATGCACTTAAAAGAGCCGTTACACGAATTCAAAATACCGGTGCTCAAATCCGTACACAGTCACCCCTGTTAAACCATATCAACAATAAGCCTGAATTGTGGCAGAGGATGTGGAAAAATCAGGTAAGTCTGGGTATGATTCCTTATTATATGTTTATTGCCCGCGACACAGGTGCACATCATTATTTTGGAGTCAGTCTTTATCATGCATGGAATATTTTCCGTAAGGCTTATAGCCATATGAGTGGGATTGCAAGAACCGTTAGGGGCCCAAGCATGTCTGCAGCACCAGGGAAGGTACAGGTTTCAGGAGTAGCAGAAATAAAAGGGCAAAAGGTATTTATCCTTAACTTCCTACAGGGCCGAAATCCAGAATGGGTTAATAAACCATTTTTTGCCGAGTTCGATGCGAATGCAATCTGGCTGGATGACCTCAGGCCTGCATTCAATGAAGATAGATTTTTCTATGAAGACGAATACGACGACATTATCGAAAAAGCTCAGAAAGGCACCATTCGATATAAGGAATATAAACCCACAGCTTAGCATTTAAATGGTTCCTGTTCATTAAACCTTGGTAATATCGCTCAACTTCCCGGTTTCAATTCCATAATTTGCATGAACATAATTGCGGATATCCGGGAAAAATTCATTGAATTCCTGATTAAGCTCCTTCATGCGTTTTTCGAATATTTCTATGGCATTGTCAGTATATTCAGGAAGGGATGTCCGGCTTGACATTCGGTGAAGTATGGTTTCAACCCCGCCAAGCGTTGAATAGCTCATCAACCAGTTATTCCGGATGAAATTTGGGAACCAGTTTTTGATTCCCTGGGGAAAGATGTCATAATGTTTCTTTAAAATCTGAAAAACATTGTTAACATAAACAGGGAGAGGCACATCCGTATATTTTTCCCAGTTATTAGCCAACAAATAATCATATAATATATCGATTACAATTCCGGAATATTTTCTGTAATAGGCAATGATATGGTTTCGACTTTTTCTGGTTACGGGATGCTGATCGGTGTAAAAGTCAATTTTTCTGTGTAACATGATTCCTCTGCTTATACCGGCAGGATATTTCAGGTATTTATTTCCTTTAACATAATCTCCCATAAAATTACCCACAATAATTTCTTCATGGTCACCCGAAAGATATATATGAGCCAAAAAATTCATATTCCTGTGTCAGAGATTTAAAAATTCCCCAATAAGATAAGAATTTCCGTGGATTCTGACAACTTCATAAAGTCTAATATTCGTTGCAGATTTAAAAAGCTTTTCCGAAAATTTCGAACAGAGGTGATTCTCAGTTTATTCTTTCTGTTAATTATGGCTACTTTTTTTCGAACGAAAACCCTTAATGATCATTTATATGTTTTTTAATAGATTTTAAATCTCTTAAACCTTTTACAACTTTGTCCGACTTATAGAAAAATCATTAAAAATTTAAGGATATGGCAAGGAAAAACGTAATAATTATCGGCGCGGCCGGAAGAGATTTTCATAATTTTAATACTTATTTTCGGGATAATGAAGATTATAATGTAGTAGCCTTTACCGCTGCCCAAATCCCCGATATTGAGGGTCGAAAATATCCCTCCGAATTGGCAGGTAATCTTTATCCGGACGGGATACCCATCTTTGCAGAAAAGGATCTTACGGACCTGATTAAGAAACATGAAGTGGATGACTGTGTTTTTTCCTATAGTGATGTGCCCTATAGTTATGTAATGAGAAAGAGTGCTATAGTAAATGCGGCTGGTGCTAATTTTGTTCTTTTAGGAGCCAAGGATACCATGATTAAAAGCAACAAGCCTGTTATTGCCGTGGGTGCAGTAAGAACAGGCTGTGGCAAGAGTCAGACTTCGAGAAGAATCATCGAGATTCTGATGGATAAAGGTTTGAAAGTAGTTGCTGTTCGCCATCCTATGCCATACGGTGATCTTGCTAAACAAAAAGTACAAAGATTTGCGGAGATTGCCGATCTTGATAAACATAACTGTACCATTGAGGAAATGGAAGAATACGAACCCCATGTAATCAGAGGAAATGTTATTTATGCCGGAGTAGATTATGAAGCCATTTTAAGAGAGGCCGAAGAAGACCCAAATGGATGCGATGTTATTTTATGGGATGGGGGCAATAATGATTTTTCCTTCTATAAGCCAGATCTGATGGTAACGGTTGCGGATCCTCACCGGCCCGGTCATGAGTTAAATTATTATCCCGGGGAAGTAACTATGAGAATGGCTGATGTTGTTATTATCAATAAAATAGATAGTGCTGATCAACAGGCAACGCAAATCGTACGGGAAAACATTGAAAAAGTAAATCCGGAGGCTGTTGTGATTGACGGAGCTTCCCCGATCAGGGTAGAGGATCCATCGTTAATTAAAGGAAAAAGGGTGCTGGTTGTTGAAGATGGCCCGACCCTTACCCATGGTGAAATGAAAATTGGTGCAGGCATTGTTGCTGCGCGAAAGTATGGAGCTTCCGAGCTGGTTGATCCCAGACCTTTTACCGTCGGGAAACTAGCAGAAACCTTCAGAATTTATCCTGAAATTGGCACCTTATTGCCGGCAATGGGATACGGAGAACAGCAGCTGAAAGACCTGGAGACTACTATAAACAATACGGATTGCGATGCGGTAGTCATTGGTACACCCATTGATCTGAACCGGGTGGTAAATATTAAAAAGCCGACAACACGAGTGTTTTATGATCTTCAGGAAATTGGCGAGCCTGATCTCGATACGGTTCTCGATGAGTTTGTAAAAAAATATATTAAGCAATAAAAGAGCGCTTCCCAAAAATAAAAAACCGTCTTGCAGGGATGTAAGACGGTTTTTTTATTAAAAGAAGCAAAAACCCCTGACTACATTGAATCACACCATTTTTCCCTGCACTCTGATTAAACACCTGAAAAGTGTGTCAGGAGTTTTGCTTCTTGATAAATATGTTAAGAACTCGTTGCAATTACACTAAATAAACAGGGTAGAAAGCAAAATGTTTAACAAATACAGAAAAAAATTAAACAAAAAAATTGTTAAAAATCTAATTGGTTGTAATACAGGGTATGATAGCATATTGCTTCTCGTTTTTTTCCAAATGATCCATCGTTTAGGGCCTGAATATCCTTTCAGGGTACAGATCATTGCTTTGTATTACCGGCAGTTGGTGTCATTGCTTCTTCAGCAAAAGTACTTGCCTTGCTATTGTATGCCCTCATCATCCGTTTTCCCAGTGTAATAACAATAACGCCAACAATGGTGATTGTACCGCCCACAATTTGCATAACTTCGGGGAGAATGTTCAGGTAAACAATTGCACCCACGGCAACAAAAAGTCCCCGGGTTGCCTGTATAATCATAGTTCTGGAAGCTTCAATATATTGCAAAGCCGAATACTGGGCCAAACCGGTCATAAAGGGGCCAAGTATTGAACCGGCAGCAATGTTGAAAATTGCGGTTCCGGAAATTTCAAGAGAACTGCCGGTGTAAACCATCAGTAAAACCGCAAATATAAAAAGATAGGAAATGCGGTTTATCATCAGAATGGAAGGATCAATATGGGCGATTCTGCTTTTGGCAATGATAATGCTAATGCTTAAGGATAAGGATGAGATGGTAATCAGTCCGGTTCCTTCGATAAAAATTTCACTCAATTTATGTTGACCGGTATAGCTTATGAGAAGCGCTCCGGTGAGGGTTAAAAGAATTCCTATCCCCTCAATGCGATTAAAGCGTTCTTTCAAAAAGGAGATTCCAAAAACAGTAACAAATAATGGAGTTAAGTTGCCAAGGAATGATGCCACCGCCGGATTATCCATGGTTTCAATGGCAAGAAAGAGGGTGGATGCTGCAATCAGTTCAAAAACTCCGATAATTATAAGCAATAGTTTTGATCTTTGATTCAGGAACCTGATGGCTTTTATCTTTCCGGAAGAGATCATATAGGTTAGACTCCAAAGAAGTGCCATTCCGAACCAGTAAAAACCGAATTGAATTACTTCCAGTTCGGCTAATGCGGCCTTGCTAAACACGTATACATTCGACATTCCCAGGGTGGCCAGAAACGCAAAAAGATAACCTTTAACTACAGGATTCTTTCTAAGATAGGCGGAGATCCCATTCATTTTTTGTGATTACCAAGGATGATTTTTCCTAATTTACATAATTCCCTTGGGCAACAATGCAGAAGGTGGAATGTTTAAATCCCGGTAAAACTTTTTGCTGCAATACACAAATAAGCCCTCCCAATTTAAAAAGGATCAGTCAAGCTTTTTCTTAATTTCTTCTGTTTCTTTTTCAAACCCCGGTTTTTCCAGCAAAGCGAACATATTCTTTTTATAAGCTTCTACTCCGGGCTGATTGAAAGGATTAATACCCAGAAGGTATCCGCTTATTCCGCACGCTTTTTCGAAAAAGTATACGAGTTGACCCAGATGGTATTCATCGATTCTGTCAATTTCAATTTTGATATTTGGCACTCCACCGTCAACATGGGCTAACATGGTACCCAATTCAGCCATTCTGTTTACTTCCGATACCCTTTTACCGGCTATATAATTCAATTGATCATAATTATCCTTATCTTCTGGAATGATAAGCTTTGAGTTTGAATTTTTTACCGACACAACTGTCTCAAAAATATGTCGCTCACCCTCTTGTATATACTGTCCCATAGAATGAAGATCGGCAGTAAAGTAAACACTGGCCGGGAAAATTCCTTTATTTTCTTTTCCTTCACTTTCTCCGTAGAGTTGCTTCCACCATTCGGAAAGGTATACCAGTTTTTCATGATAATTTGCCAGGATCTCTATTTTTTTACCGTTTTTATATAGGGCATTTCTTGCGGAAGCATATAGAGCAGCTGGGTTTTTTTCAAACTCTGTATCCGGAGCCGTTTGTTTTTCCATTTCTATAGCACCTTCAATGAATTTTCTAATGTCATAGCCGGCTATGGCTATGGGAAGAAGGCCTACAGGGGTTAGTACCGAATACCTTCCTCCAACATCATCAGGGATTACAAAAGTTTTATATCCTTTATTATCAGAGACTTTTTTCAGGGCTCCTTTTTCTTTATCCGTAATGGCCACAATCCTGTCTTTGGCTTCTTCTTCACCCACCTGTTCCTCAAGAAGTTCGCGAAGTATACGAAACGCTATAGCGGGTTCTGTTGTTGTTCCTGATTTCGAAATTACGACCAATCCAAACTTTTTATCACTCAGCAGGTGGACAAGCTCAGAGAGATAGTCTTCAACAATATTCTGGCCGGCAAAAATGACCCTCGGATGCTCTTTATCAGGCAGAAGCCAGTCGAAACTATTTCTCATCGCCTCAATAAAGAATTTGGCACCAAGATAGGAGCCTCCGATTCCTACAACGATGACATAATCGACCCTCGAGGAAAGTTCCCTGGCCGTATTTTGGATATCTTTGATGTGTTCTTCAGAAATGGAGGAGGGTAACCTAAGCCAGCCAAGGAAGTCATTACCCTCACCTGTTCCCTCATGAAGCTTTTTGATTTGTTCTGAAACTTCCTGGCGGTAACTTTTTATTTCTTCTTCATAGATGAAATCATAGACTCTGCTGATGTCCAGGGTGAGATTTTTCATGGTTTTGTAATGTTTTAATTTCCGAATAGTATTTTGGAGCACAAATTTAGCATTCTTTTCGGGGAATCGATATATGGGCTCCACCTTTACAACCTTTTAAGGCCTGCAATGTTTAAGCTTCCTAGGAAACCTGTAAGAAAACCTTGGACGGGTTTTCGTTCTTGAGATTTAGTCAGGCGTAAGATTTTCTCTGTACTCCGGCACTCCGTTAATTGAACCTGTCAACCAGAGCTACTTTTCGAGTTGACTATCGAGTCGTTCAACCTCTCTAATTCGTTGATTTAACTGGTAAGTATATTCTTTTGATTCTTTATTTCGGTGCATACCCCATGCTTTCTGCGCCCATTCCTTTGCTTTTTTATGATCTCCAAGGATTTCATAAATCACCGCCAGGTTATGGGCTGCTCTTCCCCTCACTTTTCTTTTTTTTGCCTTTGTGGCTTCTTCGAGGGCGGGAATGGCAGCATCCCAATCATTTACTTCCATCATCCTGGCTCCAAAGGCAAGGTTGTCGAAACGTTTTGGGCGGTTATAGTATTGACGGGTAAGCCGGATCCAGTGCGGAGCGATTCGCTGTCCGTATAGTATCCCCGCTTCGTAACTGAGATTTTTCACTACATCCAGGTCGATATAGCTGGTAACAAGGTCAATAAAATCGGGATTCCGATGGTCAGCATACATTTCATGATCGAATGCATATTCTTCCACAATACTTTTGGTGTTGAGATCATAAATACGAATGCCTGCTTTTGCTTTTATTTGATTTCCAATATGATCGGTATCAAAATATTCAAGGGCAAGAACCGCGTCTGTATTATTTTCATTGCAGATCTTTTCAACGAATTTCCAATGAAGCGGGTCTGCAAAATCCATCGGAGCATCCTTTCCTTTCATCTGTATGTTGCTTCGGACGATATTGTAGCGATTTGAATTTTTAAGCTGATCATGTATTCCTTTGAGGCACATTTTGGATGCTATATTGTCCTGTCCGATTGCCTCTCCGGTGATCCCTCCTTCGATTACATTCGCAATCCTTGTTTCACGATCACTTCTGTCAATAATAACAATGGAATTGATATGATCGGGAAGACTGATCCATGCAGGGACCATGGCGTCGAAGGATATGGAGGGTGCTGCAAATATCATAAAGACAGCGATTCCACCGAGTAAATTAGGTATTCTTGATTTCATATTCAGTTATTTGATTCGTTGAATGGTTCTTCCTGCTAATCTTGCTGTAAAACAGTTGTTTTTACGCAAAATCAGCACTTCTGTTTCAAATGGTAATGCTTATATAAGAATGGAATCTTTATTTAATTCCCGAACTCATTTAACACCTCGGAAAACCCCGTACATGGGATGATTTTCTGGAAGAAACCGGGTTATCTGGAAACACCTGAAGATATGGGGATAATCATCGAATTGCCTGAGAATTTGAATGCGTAGAAGCAATACAATGGAGGTAAATTTTTGAGGAGTCCCATCAAATAAGTATCTTAACAGACACTTTGTTGTTGAAAATTGGTAAAAAATTCCTACACCTTGGTTTTTTTAAGAAAACTTACCTGTTTAGACCAGAATCATTGATATATTTAAAAGTAAAACAAAAATTAAAAATCGATGGATTATGAAAAAAAGAAAAATCAGAATGGGTATGATCGGAGGAGGTCCCGGAAGCTTTATCGGGCGTATTCATTTTAACGGTGCGGTATTGGATGGTCAGATCGAACTGGTTTGCGGAGCATTCAGTTCAGATCCAGAGAAATCGCGTATTGCCGGTAACCAATATTATCTTCCTCCTGAAAGAATATACAGATCTTATCATGAGATGTTTGAAAAAGAAAAGATCATGCCTCCCGATAAAAGGATGGATTTTGTATGCATCGCCACGCCCAATCATGTTCATTATGAACCCGCCAGGCTGGCTATGGAAAATGGTTTTCATGTAGTTTTGGATAAGCCCATGACCCTTACTGTTGAAGAAGCCCAAAAACTTGTTGAGCTGGTTGAGGATACAGGTTTGATTTTTGCGCTCACCCATGTTTACACGGCTTATCCCATGGTGAAGGAAGCCAGAGAATTGATAAAGGGGGGTGAGTTAGGCAAATTACGGAAGATCGTTGTTGAATATCCGCAAGGATGGTTGAGTACCGCTCTTGAAAAGACAGACAACAAGCAGGCCGGCTGGAGAGCGGATCCGGAAAAATCCGGAAAGGTTGGCTGTATGGGAGACATTGGCACTCATGCTTATAATCTGGCGGAATACATTAGTGGACTGCGGGTTACGCAAATATGTGCAGATCTGACCACCTTTGTGGAAGACCGAAAGCTGGATGATGACGGCAATGTGTTGTTGAGGTTTGAAAACGGTGCAAAGGGCGTTCTTCACGCCAGCCAGGTATCGGCAGGTGAGGAGAACAATATTAATATCCGGATATATGGGGAAAAGGGAGGAATAGAATGGCACCAGGTGGAGCCCAATACCCTGATAGTAAAATGGCTGGATAAACCAACGCAGATCCGTCGTTCCGGAAATGCCTATGTACATGATATCACAGAATATAACAGCAGGTTGCCATTTGGTCACCCCGAGGGATTAATTGAAGCCTTCGCCAATATTTACCGCAATGTGGCAACCTCCATTCAACACAGGCTGGATAAAGAGGAAGTTCCCGGATTTGCCACAGATTACCCTACAGTTTATGATGGTCTGAGAGGAATGGTCTTTATAGACAAGCTCATTGAGTCGAATAATTCTGAGCTTAAGTGGACTGATTTATAATACTAACTAACAATAAAAATTATTCAATTATGGCTAGACCCGTAACATTATTTACCGGACAATGGGCTGACCTTCCTCTTGAAACTATGTGTCAGAAAGCGAAGGAATTTGGGTATGACGGACTTGAGCTTGCATGCTGGGGAGATCACTTTGAAGTGGATAAGGCTGACCAGGCATATTGTGATGAGAAAAAAAGACTGCTTGAAAAGTATGACCTTAAACTGTTTTCCATTTCCACTCACCTGGTGGGACAAGCGGTATGTGATAGTATTGATGAAAGGCATAAATCAGTTCTTCCAGATTATATCTGGGGAGATGGTGATCCTGAAGGTGTAAGGCAGAGAGCGGCTAAAGAGATGGTAGCAACCGGAGAGGCTGCTGCCCGGCTGGGAGTGAAAGTGGTGAATGGTTTTACAGGAAGTTCCATATGGCCGCTTCTGTATTCCTTCCCGCCTGTGCCTGAAAGCATGATAGAGAAGGGGTATCAGGATTTTGCTGAAAGATGGA
>CAZQOV010000008.1:0-36900 GCA_964595055.1 uncultured Bacteroidaceae bacterium
CCCTGGGCGTCATCTCACTGGGCACGGGCTTTTTCAAAGGAAACCTTCAGGCATTGGTGGGAAAGCTTTATGACTATCCTGAATATGCTCCTCAACGCGACAATGCCTTCAATATTTTTTACATGGGTATTAACATCGGTGCATTCCTGGCTCCTTACGCTGCCACCGGCGCTGTAAAATATGTCCTGGGCAGAAAAGGTTTCTCATATGAAAACAGCATGCCCCACCTGGCCAATCTGCAGGAGAAAGCTCACCCTTTTCTTGATCAAATGATCGGTACGGTCCAAACTCATTTTAAAGGGACAACACACTATACAGATAGAATTGAAGCCTTTAAGAACCAGATGGGATTTGAAGGTTCAATTGCCGATTTCGCCAGCACCTATACTTCAACATTATCTGTAGGTTACAGCACTGCCTTTGCTATTGCTGCAGTAGCTATGCTTATCTCATTGTTTATCTTTGTGGGGTTTAAAAAGTATTATAAACATGCCGACCTTACCGTAAAACAGGCACAGGAAAAAGCGGCAAGAGAAGGAAAAGAAGATACAATCGTGACCCTGTCCAGGGAGGAAGAAAAAAAGCGTCTGGTAGCCCTTAGCCTGGTCTTTATTACCGTGGCTTTTTTCTGGATGGCTTTTCATCAAAATGGATTTACACTCACCATCTTTGCCCGTGACTACACGGTTAGTAAGGTAAGTGCATTCAACTACATTTTCTTCGACTTACGTACCTTTATACCAATATTGGCCGCTATAGGCGGATTAATTTTTATGTTTCGCAAATCTTCATCAATGAGGACAAGACTGATCAGTGCATTAGTATTTGTGGGAGGTTCAGCTATCGCATACAGCTTTTATAGTAGTTTTGAGGATACAAAGAATATAGAACCGGAAATTTTCCAATCCTTTAATCCCATTTTCATCGTAGTTCTTACACCCATCATTGTCGGATTCTTTACCTGGCTGCGAAAAAAAGGAAAGGAACCTTCCTCGCCAAGAAAAATTGGAACCGGTATGTTTATCACATCCCTTGGCTTTGTTGTCATGATGCTTGCTGCAATTCACCTGCAATCCGTCACCGGATTAAGCCCTTATTGGCTAATTGGTACATACTTTATCCTCACCGTTGCGGAGTTGTTCCTGAGCCCTATTGGGATATCCTTTGTTGCGAAAGTGGCTCCACCCCGTTTCAGCGGATTGGCTCAAGGCGGATGGCTTGGTGCTACCGCAATTGGGAACCTTCTTGCCGGACTGGTGGGTAAACTCTGGGATGTCGTGGAACTCTGGCAGTTCTTCTTATTGCTCGTTGTCCTTACCCTGATCTCAGGAATCTTTATCTTTTCAGTGATCAGAATACTTGAAAGTGTGACCAATAAAACAGAACAACAATAGAAATAAAAAATAAATTATCATGAAAATCCAAATATTATCTTTACCCAGCCTTCTTTTGAGTTTCCTGTTGTTTTCCGGCTGTAAGTCTGAAGAAAAGCAAGGAGCATTTCTTCAGGAAGAGGTAAACGCCCTTAATCAGATTGAACAACAATCGGAAAACATTCAGAATTCAGAAGATGCATTTATTGTACTTAGAGGGTTGAATCAGACACTGAAAGATATTCGCGAAGGGACCCTCACTTTGGATAATGAATATCACATGGTCCCTGAAAATGAAAAACAACAACTTGAAATCGAATTTAAGAATGCGAAAAATGAGATCGACCAGTCGCTGAATGTTATTAGTAATAATATTGAACCTTATAAAGATGATGAACGGGTGGCCCAAATGCTCGATAAACTAAACGAGATCATGATTTCAAAATAATTATCCCTGAACACTCACAGCGTTAAAATAGTTTAGGCTTCTTCATAACAGACCCTGAGGGTTTATAAACCCTTAAGGTCTGTTTATCAGAGCAAAACCAAAAAAACTCGGGCACATACAAACAACTTTTTTGAACAAGCCGGATATTGGAGAGTTAATATTTATACCGATGTGAATTCTTTTCCATGATAAAACCCGAAAGAATAAAAAAAATAATCCGTTCAAAAGAATCTGAAGGTAAAGTTATTTACTGGATGAGTCGGGATCAGCGATTCAGGGATAACTGGGGACTAATTTTCGCAGATCAATTAAGAAAAGAACACAATACCGAAATGGCTGTTGTATTTTGCCTGGCGGATACTTTTCTTCAAGCTACTGAAAGGCAGTACAATTTTATGCTTGAAGGACTGGAAGAGCTCTATACAGAACTTTATGAAAAAAATATACCTTTTTATCTTCTTAGGGGTAATCCGGTTGATGAATTGAAAAAGTTTATTAAGGAATTTGACATTAAACATCTGGTTTATGATTTTGATCCCTTACGGATCAAACAAAGCTGGCAGTCGGGCTTGACTGGTTCCCTGAACATTAACTTTTATGAGGTAGACTCACATAACATTGTTCCTGCACGAAAGGCCAGTGATAAAAGAGAATTTGGAGCCTATACCCTTCGTCCCAAAATTCATAAACAGCTTGAATACTTTCTTGATGAATTTCCAGAGATCCGCAAGAGAGCGAAAACAAAAGAATTTCAACTTCAGAAAATAGATTTTAAAAAAACCCTGTCTTTCCTGGATATTGAACGGAATGTGAAGGCCGTAAGCTGGATAAAACCGGGGGAAAAAGAGGCAAAAAAAACCCTTCATCATTTCATGGAGAAGAAGCTTGAAAATTACAGTGATAAAAAAAATGATCCCAATTCAGATGTTCTCTCCAATCTTTCTCCCTATCTTCATTTCGGACAAATTTCTGCACAACGGGTTGCATTGGAAATCCTAAAACTTACCGATAAGAACGAAAATATCGACAGCTTTATTGAAGAACTTATCGTTCGCAAGGAACTTGCGGATAACTATTGCCTCTATAATAAAAATTATGACAATCTTGATGATATACCGGAATGGGCTGAAAAAACGATCCGGAAACATGATCAGGACGAGCGGGAATATTGCTACTCCTCAGAAGAATTTGAAAAATCCGGAACCCATGAGGACTTATGGAATGCGGCGCAAAATGAAATGGTGAAATCAGGAAAAATGCATGGATATATGCGAATGTACTGGGCAAAAAAAATTCTTGAGTGGTCGGAATCCCCGGAAGAAGCCATGAAAATTGCCGTTTATTTGAATGACAAGTACGAACTTGACGGAAGAGATCCCAATGGCTATGTTGGATGTGCCTGGGCAATTGCAGGAGTGCATGACCGGGCATGGGCAGAAAGGCCTGTATTCGGAAAAATCCGATATATGAATGAAAAGGGTGCAAAGAGAAAATTCGATGTCCGAAAATATATTGAGAAATGGAATTCATAGCTCCATTCGTTCTCCCTGGTTTATTTAATACGATCATAAAAAGGGATTCGATCAAGCCTCATTTTAGCCCTCTTTATAGTGATTTTCAATGATGCTTTTTAAGGTTTGCTGACAGACTGATGACAGCTTCCAACAGTAGCTGTTGTACTTCCGAAAGAAACAAACGTTCGAAAACGGACATACACAATACGAATATGAACAACTCCTGACAGAATTCAATCAGGATAAATCTTACTAACACATAACTATCAACAATTTATATTATTTGGCATAATTGATGTGTATTAAAAACCTGAAATGTTAAAAAATTTCATCATAATTTCTTTCCGGAATCTTACTCGTCAGAAAGGATTCAGCCTGATAAACCTTTTGGGACTTACAATGGGTTTAACGGTAAGTTTTCTTATCCTTATTTACATTTTCAATGAATTAAGTTACGATAAATTTCATGCGGATTCGGATAGGATATACCGGATCGCAATCAAGGGGAACCTTGGAGACAGGCCACTCAATGTAGCTGTCACACCTGGTGCCCTTGCACATAATCTGGCTAATGATATGCCGGAAGTTGAAGAATACACCCTATTTGAACATCTGGGGAGTGATCAGCTTTTCAGAAATGAAGACAAAAAATACTACGAAAACCACCTGATTTATGCGGATCGTAATTTTTTCACCGTTTTTTCATTTAATTTTTTATTCGGAGATCCACTTACTGCCCTAAATGAACCTTACACCATAATCTTAAAAGAAAGCATCTCACAAAAGTTCTTCGGAACCAGCAATTCCGTGGGTAAATCATTAACCCTAAACAATGAAAAGGATTACTTAATTACTGGGGTAATAGAAGATCCCCCAACCGAAACACATCTTCCCGTTAATTTTATTGCTTCATTTAAAACCCGGATCAGAGAAAACGGAAATGACATGCTCAATAACTGGGGAGCAATGATGTATTACTCCTATATCAAATTAAAAGAAGGAGTGGATAGTGAAAAATTTCAGACTAAGATCAGAAACTACCTGGTTGAAAAACTGGATGAAGAAAACGATGAAGAAAGATTTAGTTTATCACCTGTATTACAGCCCGTTACATCTATTCATCTTGAATCGAGGTTAATTGGTGAGCTAAAGCCCAATAGCGACAGATCCTACATTTACATCCTTTCTTTGATAGCCATTTCAATTTTATTCATTGCCGGGATAAATTTTATGAATCTTGCTACGGCAAGAAGCGCAAGCAGAGCTATGGAGGTAAGCATACGGAAGATACTTGGCTCTGACAGGAAAAAACTGATCTTCCAGTTTCTTGGAGAATCGATTTTTCTCAGTCTTCTGGCTTTCATTTTTTCACTTGCCCTGATTGAAATACTTCTTCCCGTCCTCAATAATATAACGCATAAAAACGTTGAATTTAACAGCTATTTTAATTCTTTTCTTCTTCCGGGATTTCTTGGTATCTCAATACTAATTGGCTTTTTTTCAGGAAGTTATCCGGCATTCTATCTTTCTTCATTCAATCCGGTAAAGGTACTCCAAAGCAAGTTAAGATCGGGGAGTTCCAATAAAAAACTCAGGAATATTCTTGTATTTGTTCAATTTATGATTTCGGCAGGTTTAATTACGTGTACATTTATCATTTTCAGTCAATTAAAATACATACGAGAAAAAAAACTGGGTTTTAACAAAGAGAACAGTATAGCCATATTCCTTCGAAATGAGGAAATAAAAACGAATGCAAAAAGTCTGAAAGACGAATTCTCAAAACTTGCGGCTGTCGAATCGTCAAGTCTTGCCTCTTCCATTCCAGGCATGAGTCTTAATGGAACCTCCTATTTTCCTGATGGATATGATGAAGAAGCCTGGTTGATTTATGAATTTGATGTTGATGAAGATTTTATAGAGAACACCTTTAAAATGGAGCTGCTGGCGGGCAGAAATTTTTCACCTGAATTCCCAACCGATTCATCAGCGGTTATCATCAATGAAACCTTAAAAAAAAATTTACAATGGGATGATGCCATCGGAAAAACCTTCACCTCTAACAACGAAATGAATGATGAAGGATCACTTCATGTAATTGGGGTGGTTAAAGATTTTCATTTCCGATCTCTTCATGAAATGATAGAGCCCACCATGATCCGTTTTCGTCATTCGGTTCCCAATTTATTGATCGTAAGACTTTATCCGGGAAATCTTCAAAAAAATATGCAGCTTCTCGAAAAAACCTGGAATTCACTTAATCCCGAATTGCCTTTCGATTATGAATTTATTAATGAATCATTCAACGGACTTTACAATTCAGAAGAAAGGTTAAGTTATCTTTTTTCCTACCTTTCTGTATTTGCTTTATTTATAGCTTCATTGGGATTACTGGGACTTGTTTCCTACACTGCTGAACAGCGAACTAAAGAAATCGGGATACGAAGAGCTTTTGGTGCTACCACATTGTCAATAAGCAAAATGCTTTCCCTTGAATATTTACAGCTGATCTTCCTTGCCAGCCTTCTGGCATGGCCGGTCAGCTATCAATTTATGGATAGATGGTTACAGGATTTCAGTTACAGAATTTCCATCCCTCTTTGGCCCTTTATTCTTTCCGGCCTAATCATTCTTCTTATTTCCATCATAGTAATCAATATTCAAACCTTAAAAACTTCCCTGATCAGCCCGGTAAGAAGTTTACGGTATGAGTAGTTCTATTGATTTTGATCAAACCAGAATCTGCGGATCCTTTCCGGAGGTGATGGCTCATTGACCAGCCCGGTATCCTTAGCTTCAATGTTAAAATCCTGCGTAAATGAAACCTGCTTGAGCCTCTGGTTTTCAAACCCTCCATAAGGGCTATTCCGGTGAAAATAAAAAGTGGGCAGCAGATTATCAATGGAGCCGGTATTTAGTTTCGATACAAACCTCTTACGATGCTCAACAATATTACGGATAAAATAATAACTGAGGTCATACCCGATAAAGGCGTAAGAACAGCCTTTACGGGTTGCCAGCCTGGGTTCGAACTTGAAATGTTTAATAAATTTTCGGTGGAAAGAGATTATTTGTTCATCATCATAATCATAATAAAAAGGAGAAAGATAGCTCAGGCGCAGCTTATGATAATACCGGTAATCCACATTATCAAAGCCATGAAAGTGAGGCAATCCAAAGACCTGTATGTCATAATCATTCAACTGAAAATATAACTGGGTAATAACCGTACTTACAAAGGCCTGGTCCTGTTCAGGAATAATTACAATATTTTCCCGGTCCTTGGTTAAAGCATGAGCAAAATCTTCATCCAGATTTTCCTTGGCAGGATTTTCGTATGAAATTTCCTTTAAGACAACATTCTCCGTATGGATAAACCGGCCAAGATCTTTTAGAAGACTTGATTTAAAAAATTCAATTTCATGATAATCTAAACTATCCTGTTTAAAAATAAAAATAAAGTTTTTATCGTAATTCCGGGAAAGGATCTCAGTAGCTCTTGAGTATTCGGTTTTATAAGAGGGATTAATCTGGAACAGGTAGGGGTTGGTTTTCGTCAGATCTGCTCCGTCATAAAAAGGGGAAACAAGTGGGATTCTGTTTTTTCTTGAAAATTCGGATACGATTTCCACATTATAATTGAAGAAAGGTCCTATGATCAAATCCACATCCCGAAAAAAATCGGTTTCAAGAATTTCTCTAACCTTCGAAGGACTGTTATAGGTATCGAAATACCGAACATTCAAATCAATACCCTCGCTTTTCAGAGAGTCAAGGGCCAACAGAGAGCCTTCAAAAAATTCAAGAAAATTGATCGATCGGGGTAGATTTTCTTTCTCTTTCTTTTCTTCTTCCTTTTTCTTTTTTTCTTCAGGAGATAATTCTTCTTCTTTTTTCTCTTCAACATCCTTTGGTTTTATCCGGTAATTAAAAGGAATCAAGATGGCAACATTCAGCCGGTCACGATTAAAGTCTTTCAAATCCCGGTAATATTCCTGGATGGTCATTTCTTCCAAACCCAGTGAATCAAAGAGACCAATCTCTGCTGATTCCTCTTTCTTTCCCCAGTCGATCTGAAGGGTATCGGTTTTTTGAAGATCCGCGATTGTATCCACTTCCTTCGAAGCCAAAAACTCTTCTTTCGGAATACGGATGATCTGTCCGCTTTTCAATCCTCCCCATTTAAGCTCCGGATTGTATTTGATAAGTTCTTCTTTTGAAACCTTATACCTTTGGGTAAGCCGGTATAAGGTTTCCTTTCTTCTTACCGTATGCAGAATAAAATCATCTTCTGAATAAATGGTCCTGAGTTTCGGGATCATAATCTTTATCCCCACTGGCAGGTCCCTGAGGTTTACATCCGGATTGGCTTTTTCAATTTCCTCTACAGGCACATTATACTTCCGGGAAAGCGCATATAAGGTTTCTCCCGGCTTCAAAGAATGAATGAGGTATTGGGAAGTATCGTCATCTTCTTTCTCTGATTTAACTTTTGGCACATCCACAGGTACTTTTAAAATTTGCCCCACCTGCAGTCCGGAATAGACCCCGGGGTTTTCTATGGCAATATCTTTTTCGGATACCTCATAAGCACGAGAAATGGAATAGAGCGTCTGACCTGGCTGAACCTGATGGAGATAGTAAATCTTTCCCTCAATTATTACCTTATTTTCAGATTTTTTAACCGGTATCTGAGCTTCAATTGTTCCAATTGCAATTCCAAGCAAAAGAAAAAAAACGGTCCACAATCTGCTTAAACCTGCCATATAAAAAGATTTGCTAATAAAACTCAAACCGGTTAACTTTATTTCAATTTTCCCAGAAAAGCCTTTACATTTTCGAATATTCTGCCCTTTACGTCAGAACTATCTTCTATCTGAAATTCCTCGCCGGTGATTTTTTCATATAATTCTATGTATCTTGCCGATACTTGTGCTATAAAATCATCAGGCATATCTGGTAGCGTCTGGCCTTCTTTTCCCTGAAATTCATGATTGATCAGCCATTGCCTTACAAATTCCTTGGACAACTGCTTTTGTTGTTCCCCCTTCTTCTGCCTTTCATCATAACCATCCAGATAAAAATACCGCGATGAATCGGGTGTATGTATTTCATCAATGAGAACGATTTTATCACCAATCTTCCCAAATTCATATTTTGTATCCACGAGAATCAACCCTTTATCATGGGCCATTTCTGTTCCTCTGCGGAATAACTTTTTGGTATAATCTTCCAGTTTGATGTAATCAGATTCATTTACCAGTCCGGAGCGGATAATCTCTTCTCTTGAAATATCCTCATCATGCCCCTCTTCCGCTTTTGTAGTAGGGGTAATTATGGGCTCGGGTAATTTATCGTGCTCTTTTAAACCTTCAGGAAGAGGAACCCCACAGATGCTTCTTTTGCCCTCCCGATATTCTCTCCACGCATGCCCGGTAAGAAAAGCCCGGATTACCATTTCTACCTTAAGAGGATCCGCTTTTTCACCTATGGTAACCATGGGATCGGGACTCGAAATTTTCCAGTTTGGCACAATATCACGGGTTGCATCAAGGAATTTTGTTGCGATTTGATTGAGCACCTGCCCCTTAAAGGGGATACCTTTGGGAAGTACCACATCGAAAGCTGAGATTCTATCCGTCACAACCATTACAAGGTACTTATCATCAATGTTATATACATCCCTGACTTTACCCTGGTAAAGACTTTTCTGACCTTCAAACCTGAAATTTGTATTCACTACTGCCTGATCCATAATATATAGGTTTTAATTAATCTCCATTTTCTTCTTCATTGGTCGAATATGCATCTACAATATATTTCACCAGCCGGTGCCGGATAATATCCCTTTCATCAAAGTTAATAATAGAAATGCCCCGAATATCCTTCAAGACTTTCATTGCAATAATAAGACCAGATTCATATTTTCGTGGAAGATCGATCTGGGTGATATCTCCCGTGACAATGAATTTGGCATTTCGTCCCATACGGGTAAGAAACATCTTCAATTGATTACCGGTAGCATTCTGCGCCTCATCGAGTATAACAAAGGCATTATCGAGTGTCCTTCCTCTCATATAGGCCAGTGGCGCGATTTGAATTATTCCTTCCTCAACAAATGACTTCAGTCTTTTCAGAGGAATCATATCATTAAGAGCATCGTAAAGAGGCTGAAGATAGGGATCCAGTTTCTCTTTATAGTCACCGGGCAGAAAACCCAGTCTTTCACCTGCTTCCACCGCTGGTCGGGTAAGAATTATTCTTTTTACCTCCCTCATTTTCAACGCCCTGACAGCCAGAGCTATGGCTGTATAAGTTTTCCCGGTACCTGCAGGTCCCACAGCCAGAACCAGATCATTTTTAAAGGCTTCCTGCACCAGTTTCTTTTGATTTATCGTCTGGGCTTTTATCGGTTTTCCTCCCTCACCATAAAGCAAAATATCTTTAGCATTATCTGCTTCTGAAATCGAAAAGTCCTGACCATCTCCCAAAATCTCATCCAACTCATCCAACGATATATCATTGAAACGATTGAGATAATCGATCAGCAGATCCATCTTATTCTGGAATTTTTCAATCTCCTCTTTATCTCCCTTAACCTTTATTTCATTCCCTCTGGATACAATCTTAAGTTTTGGAAAATGCTGTTTGATCCTCTCAAATCTGACGTTATTAACACCAAAGAAATCAATAGGATCAATACCCTCTAAATATATGGTGGTTTCAATCATAAATTGAATAATAATCACTACTTTTGAAGTTATACAAAATAAGCGATTTTTTTTAGATAAATAATAAAACAGACCCATAGATTTCTCTCTTTATGCCTGTCATTACCCTAACATCTGACTGGAATCAAAAAGATTACTATTTAGCCGCTGTAAAAGGTCAGATTTTGCGAAAAAATGAAAATCTCACCATTGTTGATCTGAATCATAACATACAGGCCTATAACTCAAGGCAGGCAGCTTTTATCCTGAGAAATTCATTTCACAACTTCCCCGAGGGAAGCGTACACATTAACTTTGTCAATGCAGAATCCCCTACCGGCGATTCCTACTATGCCATCCTTGCCCAGAAGCATTTTTTCATCGGGAATGATAACGGCAGCTTCAGTATGATAATAAATGGACCTCCCGATAAAATTGTTAAGCTAAAACCTTTGGAAGATATTACATTCAAAAGCTTTCCGGGAATAATTACCTTCACCGATGCAGCCTGCAAGCTAATCGAACAACAGGATATCTCGATGCTGGGAGAAGAAGTAGAAAAAGTAGAGGACAGAATTCCTCTGAGAGCCATCATTGAGGAAAACTCCATAACCGGTACGGTAATTTATACAGATTCCTATGGAAATGTAATTACAAACATCAAAAAAGACTTATTTGAAAGAATAGGAAAACAGCAGAGCTTTGAAATTTATGTTCAAAGTAAACATTACATGATCAATACCATAAATCAATCCTATTCATCTGTTCCATCCGGTGAGCTTGTGGCGGTCTTTAATTCTGCAGGGCTTCTTGAGATAGCCATAAACAATGGCAATGCAAAAAAGCTTTTAAACCTCGGGATGAATTCCCATATAAGAATTGAGTTTTTAGAACAAGAGAGTTAGATTATGAATACAAAGAAAGATAAACTGAAAGCATTTGAAAATTTGCTGGATATAATGGATGAACTGCGGGAAAAATGTCCCTGGGATAAGAAGCAAACCCTGGAAAGTTTGCGAAATCTTACCATTGAAGAAACATATGAACTTGCTGACGCTATACTTGAAAAAGACCTTGAAGAGATTCGAAAGGAATTGGGAGATCTTATTCTGCATATCGTGTTTTATTCAAAAATTGGAGAAGAAAAAAAAGCATTCGATATCGCTGATGTTATTAATGGAATAAATGACAAACTGGTTTTCCGTCATCCTCATGTCTTTGGCAATTTAGCTGTCGATAATGCTGAACAGGTTAAGGAAAACTGGGAGGAGATAAAACGAAAAGAGGGTAACCCCTCCGTACTTTCCGGAGTCCCGGATTCTTTACCCGCCATGATTAAAGCTAACAGGGTGCAGGAAAAAGTACGTGCCGTAGGATTTGACTGGGATGAACCGCATCAGGTATGGAAAAAGGTACAGGAAGAAATTGATGAACTGAAATCTGCATTGAACTCCGGAAATAAAGAGGAAATTGAATCGGAATTCGGTGACCTCATTTTTTCGATCATCAATGCAGCCAGGTTGCACGGCACAGATCCTGAAACTGCCCTGGAAAAAACAAACAGAAAATTCATTAAACGTTTTCTTTATCTCGAAAAAGAAACCCTTCATAAAGGCAGGGAATTAAAGCATATGACCCTTGAGGAAATGAATGAAATATGGGAAAAAGCGAAGGACTTTGATTAAAAGTTCAAGCCAGGTGAAAGGTCACGGATTGAACGAAAAAGCCAAGACGCTATTTTTCTTTAGTATTATCCGCCTGTTCACCCTCACTCTTATCTTCCTCTATTTCTCCGGTTGCCTTTTTTTCCTCTTCTTCATCTTCTGGCTCAAGCATATTCAGGTCGTGAAGCTGATTGTACCAGGAAAGAACCTTCTTGATATCCGAAACATACACCCTTTCCCTGTCATAGTCGGGTAATATTTCTTCAAAGTAATTTTTCATCTCATCAGCGGAAGATTTTGGAGACAATGTCTTCCCCCCTTCTTCTTTTTCATATATCTTATTGAAAACATTACCCAGGGGTACCTCATCCTCCTCGGTAAATATGGCAATATCCTCCAATGTGCTTACTTTATCACTTGCATAAGCCGGGATTCTTTTTTTGTCTGTCAAAGATTCAACAATAATTCCGTTTTTAGACTGTGCGATAAACTTATAAAGTCCTGGTTTGCCTCCAATCGCCAGAATATCTTTCAATTTCATAAATAAATGATTTTAAACGTTCAGCCTGAAAAAAGTTATTTTTATATTCGACTCGTTGAACCCAAAAGTATTAAAAAAATTATTATCTCGATCAAATCCTATTTTTTTACTTCAAGAATTAGCTAAAGCCTCGTTCCTTTCGTATGGATTCATATGCCTCGCTTACTTTACGGAATTTTTCATGAGCAACTTTTTTGAAATCATCACCAAGATAGGAAACTTTATCCGGATGATATTTCATTGCCATCTTTCTGTAAGCTTTTTTCACCTCTTCATTATTCGCCTCCGGACTTATCTCCAGGATTTTGTAGGCAGCATCCGTGGACGGAACAAACATCGATAAAATGGACTCCCGGTCCTTTGCATTAATCCCAAGATATCCGGCAATTCGCTGAAGAATGTTTTTTTCTGCGGGTCCAATTACTCCATCAGCATTTGCTATTCCATAAAGAAAGTGCATCATTTGTAACCTGGAAGAATAATCCAGTCTGGTCTTAATCTGTTGGGTTACAGCTTGCAGATCCACATCTCTTTTCAATAAATCTCTGAGCATCATGATGGCTTCACTGGCAGAGCTTTCTCCAAAGCTTCTTACAAAATAGGCCTTGACAAAATCCAATTCGGATTTAAGCACCTTCCCATCTGCTTTCATTACAGCTGAAACCAGAACCAGGAGACTCATAGCAAAATCACCCGGTGTAGTTCTTCCGGGGATACCTTGAAATTTTGGTATCCCCTGATCATCGAAAGCTGTTCCAATCAGGAATCCAATTAAACCGCCAACAGGGCCGAAAAATGCCCATCCAAGACCTCCTGCAATCCATTTTGTAAATTTACCCATGCTTGTCTATTTTTTTTGCTTCTGCAAAGAAATAAATTTATCATGTAAATCAAGAACCTGTGGCAGAATTAAATTTCCTTCATTATTTAAAAGGATGTAATCGCTTAATTTTTTTTTATTCTCCTCGGGAAGTTGTTGCTTCATTCTTTTTAAAACATCCTCTCTTTTAACGGAGTCCCGGTGCATTACTCTCCGGATCCGCAATTCTTCGTCGGCAAAGACATAAATAATAAAATCAAAAAAACGATCAAATCCGGATTCAAATAAAATTGCCGCCTCCTGAATAACATACGGATATTCTAGATGTTCTTTGGTCCAATGAATAAAGTCATCTCTAACGGCAGGATGAACAAGTTCATTGAGAGAATGAAGTTTTTCAGGATCATTAAAAACAACGGAAGCGATATACTTGCGATTGAGAATACCCTTTTCATAGGCCTTTTCACCCAGCACAGAAATTATGCCGGATTTCAGACTGTCAACAGTGTTCATTAATCTTTTAGCCTCAATATCAGATTCATAAACGGGAATCTTCAAGTGTTTAAAAACCCGGCTAACCAGGCTTTTCCCACTTCCAATTCCTCCGGTCAATCCAATCTTAAGCATTACTTTTTAATGAGATATTCAATAGTTTTGGGATTATATTTTATGGCGCGAACAAAATCCGGCGATTTGGTGAGTTTCACCTCCAACCGGGCAAGCCCATCCTGAATTTCAGAATAATTGACACTGGCAGTGAACATCTCGGATTGTACCTTTTCATAGTTACTCAATCCCACCTGACAGCTTAGGGCAATTTGTTTCGGAAAGGTAATTATATTCACCGTGTCGGGAGCACCGTTAACCCTTATAGGAATGGACAGGGTTTTCTCAGTAAATCTTTCCACCTCGATTTTAATGCTTACTTTTTCCGGATGGAAGGTCGTATATTCAATGCTTTGCAAACCGGTTTCAATTTTCTTATCCTTTGAGATAACCCCCAGATCATCTCCCTGTGTATACACTGTTTTCAGTGTATCCAAAATATAGTCCGGTCCGGTTACCATAATGGAATCTGGCTCTATAAGCGGAGCCTGTTTCAATATCATTTGCTGTTCAAGTTGAAAATCAAAATTCTGCTTAACACGAATGCGTTTTTCCTCCACTTCTGCAAAAGGAAACACCAGGGTATCAGGTTTTACATCCAAAATCTCAAACTCAGGACTTAATTGTTTATCGATGTAATCCCTCAAAAATCTCGTCTCCAGAAAGTAAAATGCCGAATCTCTTTCTCTAAAAGGCTTCAGGGTAAAAGAATTTACATTAAGAACAAGAGGAATATACCTTGAGCTAATCTTATGTTGCAGTAAAACATATCCATGTGCATAAACATCCAGCTTCAAATGATCAGGAAGATCACCGATCAGCGTTTTATCGTCAGGAAAATTACGATATCGTATCGGATAATCGATTTGGGTGGCATAATTTTTTTCCAGAGCTTTAAGTAGCCAGATGACAATGGAAATGGTCAAAAAGAATGCAAAGATAAGTGCTTTCTTTCGGGCGCCGGTTCTGTCATTACCAAACAATCCAAATAATGTGTTAAAAAAATTGTTCATTATGGCTCCCCCAGTGTTTAGCCAAAGGTATAAAAAAGTGAGATAAACCGGTCAGTGAAAATAAGGGAAGCAGAGGCGAAAAAATACTTTCCTTTAGTGAAGAATCTATCCGCCTCTGAATTTTTCTGAAACCTATCTCTGTGTGGTACTAATATCTCCGGGATCTTTCAATACAGCATTTTTATCTACCTTGATCCTTACATTATCAGCGATTTCAACCGTCAATGTCTGATCCTTTACATCCATTACTTTCCCATAAATTCCTCCTGTGGTGACAATTTTCTCTCCTTTTGAGATGGAACTTCTGTAATTCTTAAGCTCCTTTTGTTTTTTAACCTGAGGGCGGATCATGAAAAAATAAAATACCACAATGATCAACAATAAAGGTAAAAGTGAAGTCAGTGGACTGGGTGAAGCCGGTTCCTGTAAAATAATTGTTAAAAAATTCATTGTTTAAAGTGTTTAATTTATTGGGTTATTACTTCTGCTTTCAAATTTAATTTTACAATACGGTTTTCCGCATTTGTCTCAACCGTAACGGTTTTAAAATCTTTTCCTGATCTCCCCCTGGAGTCATACACAACCTTCAATTGACCTTTCTCTCCCGGAGCGAGCGGTTTTTTATCAAAATCGGGAACGGTACATCCGCATGTAGCTGAAGCACGCCTGATAATAAGTGGACCATCTCCAGTATTTGTGTAACTAAAAAACCACCCCACTTGTTCTCCTTCGATTACCTTACCAAAATCATGCTCGGTCTTCTCAAACTGAATTTTTGCTGTACCTTTTTGCCCGTTAATATCGTAAGTGGAATTTTCTGAATACTCCGAATGATTACAAGCCAGCATGAAAACAAAAAACAGGCCTGCCCCGAATAATCGTGTTCTCATATCATTCCTCCGTTTTTAAATTTCGCCGATTAATCCTCTTCCTGTTTTAATGATTTTTTTCTCATCCTTCAGTTTTTGCAGTATTTTATCCAATACCCCGTTGATAAATGTATTGCTTTTTTCTGTACTGTAATATTTAGCTATTTCCAGAAATTCATTCAGGGTAACCTTTGTTGGAATCGAACGGAATTCGATCATTTCCGTAATAGCCAGTTGCATGATTAACACATCCATAAACGCAATTCGCTCCAAATCCCAGTTACTTGCTTTCTCTTCAATAAGCTCCAGGCTCATGCCCCGGTAAGCTGTAGCCTTTCTGAATAATTTCTTAACAAAATCGCGGTCTTCATCGTTTTTGAAGAGATCAGGTAGTTCGAGCTCTTCTGTACTGTCTTTTCTGAATTTTTTCACGGTTTTAATCACCATGGAAATCACAAACTCAAGATCATCGTTCCAGTATATACTTTTCTCTTCAAGAATTTGATGCAGCGATTCATTGGGATATACAATATCATTAAAAAAACGAATGATGATTTTTTTATCCTTATTATAATCCGTTTGTTCCTCATTCATATACTCATTATACTCCGGATGCCCGATAAACAGATTGTAGAGTTCTTTAATAAACTCAGGGTGATTAGACCAACTGATCTTAACCGTTTCCAAATACCTTTTAAACTGTCGATTCTCTCTCAGTTGTTCTACAAACTTGTTAGTAATGAAACGGGTATTCGGGTGAAGATCTTCATGGCTGGGGATTCGCTTATTCTTTGCCAGTTCTATCCTGGATTCAGCATAGTCCACCACCTCTAAAGCTAACAAAAGTATATAGTAAAAGAGATCGTAAGCCTTATTAATACTAAAAAACAACTCCTTCTCCGACTTATTTAAATCCTTTTGATCAGATTTATAATAAGCGTAAAGTACCTGTAACACTTTAATCCTTAAAAGCCGTCTGCTTATCATTATAAAAGAACAAAATTTTAATATCCGGCTGCAAAT
The DNA here is from genome assembly GCA_964595055.1 of uncultured Bacteroidaceae bacterium. Lineage (GTDB taxonomy): Bacteria > Bacteroidota > Bacteroidia > Bacteroidales > CAYRTD01. The sequence continues at coordinate 16,582 of CAZQOV010000008.1, forward strand.
GTACGGATTTTTTTGCGAGAATCTAAGCACTGTTATCCATTTATAGATTTCCGTTTATCCTCCTGCACAATACCCGCAAAATTATTAAAAAAAAATTTGCGCAGGAGGTTATATTGATTCAGACAGTCCGGACCCTTGCCTGATTTGTAAACGGTTCCCTGAAAATTATCGGCCAAACGGAACCTCCAACCAAATACATGGAGCCTAATCTGACAAGCCAATAGCCCACCCTTCCTAATATTACGTATTGAATGTCAATTATTTAAAGAAAGAGGAATCCATGCAAAACAGCCGAAACAAGCTCCCGGATGAGAGGCAATAATTTATTGTTTTAGTGAACATTAAATATCTTTCCAAACGATATTTTCTTATATTAGCACCCAAATTTTGATATAAAATTTATCAAATTAGTATTATAGTTGAAGAATTCTAAATTATTTTTTTATTTTTGATTTTGAAACGCATTAATCCGAAACTAAATCGAGTTCATGATGGAAGAAGGAAATGGAAAAAATGAAGAAGTTGTAAAAAACAATAGGGAAGAAATTTTTTCTGAAGCTGTTAGAGCTGGAAAAAGAACCTATTTTTTTGATGTTAAAGCTACTCGAAGAAATGATTACTACCTGACCATTACAGAAAGTAAAAAAAGATTTAACCGGGACGGTAAATCTTTCTACGAGAAGCACAAAGTTTTTCTCTACAAAGAAGACTTTGACAAATTCGTTGATGGGTTGGTATCTGCTATTGATTACATCAAGAAAAACAACCCTATGACCCAGGGTGAAAACCAGTTGGTTGAAAGGGAGGATGAGCCGGAAGCCGCTATGGCAGAAAACTACACCAACATTGAATTTGAGGATCTTGATGAAGATAAGTCCTGATGCATAAATAATCAGGTTTATTTCTCCAGGTTCATTATTCGTATTTCCTCATCTTATCATGGATGAGGATATCTTTAGTTGCCCCAAATTGAAGCTTGAGATTAATGATAATTTCATTAGCTCCGGCTTCAAAACTTTTGTCCCGGATCTGCTTTATAATTTCGGTTATTTTGGAGTATTCTCCTTCAACAACTGTCTCAAAAGGGCAGACTTTATACTTCAGTCCCGATTGTTTTATTATTTGTATAGCCTCATCAATAACCCTATAGGCATCTTTCCTTTCACTAACGGGCAGCAGTTGAATAGCTGCATTGATTGTGTTTTCTTTTTTCATATGACTAGTTAATATTCATCATCAGGGTCCTGATCCTGGATTATATAATCCTTATTCTTTAGAAAATCTTTGATCTCATTAAATGATAGCTCCTTGACATTGGTAATAATAAAATTATCCTCCAAAAAATCCCCATAATTATTGCATTCGGCAAGGGCTTCTTCAAATACGGCTTTAACGGGCTCCTTCATCGGTATAACCGCTTTTATGGATGCCATAGATTCCGAAAAACTTACATCTTCAATCTCTGAATCATGTTTTTTCAAAATGTAATCAAATTCGGATTCTATGACTTTCTTTTGAATATTGGTCAAATTTCGGTCGGATCGCCCAAGCAGGACAACAAAGTAGCGCAATTTCTCTCCCTTACCGCCGAGACCTGTAGAAATTAACACCTGGTTTTGATCGAGAATTCTGGATTCTATTAGCATTTTACTTTCCTGGTAAGCCAATGCTGTCCATTCAACCATTGAATCCGGAGCATCTGCGTAAAACTGCTCAATGATCCGAAATGCATTTACTTCTTCTATGGAGGCAAGTTTAGCCAGTAGTTCTTTTTTTTCTTCTTCAGAAGTCATATCATCAAACAATTTACCGGCGTCTGCTATAACAGTTTCTGCATGTATATCTTCCTTCACCTTTTTTGAAAGGTCGAAGTATTTCATCTGCAGATCAACATCAATTTGCCTTTGAAGGATACTAAAATTTCCCGAATTCTTACCCAACAATTCCTGCAATTTATCGTGTATATTGTCGTTTTCCTTCATTACATAAGGGACTAAAAAAATTATTTACATTAAATTACGAAATTAATAGATCGAACACAAGCGAAATTAAATGATTCTTGTTAAGAATACCAAAAAATGGGGATAGATTATAAATAGATTAGAATTATTATTGTACATAATTTAAGCTATGCTTCTTTCTGATTTAGGAACAAATAAGACCGGGATAATAATAAAAGTTAATGGACGGGGTGCTTTCCGTAAACGCATCGGGGAGATGGGATTCATACGTGGAAGAAATGTCAGAGTCATTAAAAATGCGCCATTACAGGATCCGGTCGAATATGCCATTATGGGCTATAAGGTCTCTTTGAGAAGATCAGAAGCTGCCTTAATCGAAGTAAGCACTGCCCAACCAGAGGAATATCTGAAATCGAAAGATATTATCCTCTCATACGACATTAGTAAAAAGGATCAGAAAATCCCAAAAAACACCATCAACATTGCCTTGATTGGAAATCCTAACTGTGGGAAAACCAGTATTTTCAATTATTCTACCCGTTCTTATGAACATGTCGGGAATTATGGCGGGGTAACAGTTGACACCAAATTCGCCCGCATTGAACATCAGGGATATACCTTAAACATTTTTGACCTTCCGGGAACCTATTCTATGAGTTCATACTCACCTGAAGAAGTTTATGTTCGCAACTTCCTGATCCAAAATCCTCCCGATGTAGTGGTCAATGTGATCGATGCCACGAATCTTGAACGAAATCTCTATCTGACCAGCCAGCTTATTGACATGAACATTAAGGTTGTAATCGCTTTGAACATGTATGATGAGCTGAAAAATTCCGATAACAAATTCAATCACCTGAAATTTTCCGCCCTTCTGGGAATTCCTTTGATACCAACTGTAGGTTCCAGAGGCAAAGGTCTGGCCAGATTATTTGATGAGGTAATCAAAAAATACAAGCAGGAAGAAAAAAACAGAAAAAAGATCCATATTAATTATGGGCCGGATATAGAGAGATCAATTGAAAAAATACGAAGGTATATTGTACTTTCAAAGGATCTTGAAATTCAAAATAGTATTTGTCCACGATATATTGCGGTAAAACTTCTCGAAAACGACAGGGAAATCATAAATATCCTCGATGAATGCCCGGATAAGAAAAAAGTCATTGAGTTAGCTGAACATGAGCGGAATTCAACTGAAGAAAAATACAGCGATAAAACCGACAGCGTCATCACCGATTATCGCTATGGTTTTATCCGGGGAGCCCTAAAAGAAACATTTGTTCCGGCGGAAGATGTAAAACCCTCAACCAGTGAAAAAATAGACAGATTATTAACCCATAAATATCTTGGCCTTCCAATCTTCTTCCTATTTCTATGGTTAAGTTTTATGAGTACTTTCAAGCTGGGTCAGTATCCGGTTGCCTGGATAGAAAGCGGTGTGGCCTATATTTCCGGCATTCTGAATTCTGCCATACCCGAAGGTGACTTTCAAAACCTGCTGATCGATGGTATCATTGGAGGAGTTGGAGGGATCATTGTCTTTCTGCCAAATATTCTGATTCTCTTCTTTTTTATTTCATTTATGGAAGATACTGGTTATATGGCCAGGGCCGCTTTCATCATGGATAAGCTGATGCATAAGATCGGCCTTCATGGAAAATCCTTTATCCCCTTAATTATGGGCTTTGGTTGCAACGTCCCGGCAATTATGTCTACCCGGATCATTGAAAGCAAAAATAACCGCTTACTTACCATTCTCATTCTCCCTTTTATGTCCTGCAGTGCAAGATTGCCGGTTTACATATTGATTATCAGTGCATTTTTTCCCACAAATCAGGGAACCATACTTTTCGGAATCTATCTTACCGGGATCCTTCTCGCCATATTATCTGCCTTGGTTTTGAAGCGTTTATTTTTCCGGAAAGAAGACACTCCCTTCGTAATGGAACTGCCTCCATATCGAATGCCAACCCTGAAAAATACCTCCAGACATATGTGGAACAAAGGATACCAGTACCTGCAAAAGATTGGAGGTATTATACTCATTGCATCCATCATTATCTGGGGATTAAATTATTATCCCGCGAATAGCGAACTCTTGTCCGAAGCAGATACTGAGTTTACAGAACATTCCGCCAGGCAAGGAGATACTCAGGAAGACGAAACTCAAATGTCATATCTGGAAAAACTAGGAAGAAACCTGCAACCTGTAATGGAACCCCTTGGGTTTGATTGGAAAATGACAGTTAGCTTACTTGCAGGTATCACCGCAAAAGAGGTGGTGGTGAGCACCATGGGTGTGATTTATGAGGTTGACGAAGAAAAGGGTTCTGTCAGTCTGGGAGAAAGACTTCAAACAGAAAAATATACAGATGGATCCAGGGCCGGGCAACGTGTATATTCTCCTGCGGTAGCGCTCGCCTTTTTAATGTTTACACTGATCTATTTCCCCTGTATTGCAGTGATTGCGACTGTGGCAAAAGAAACAGGATCTTTCAGCTGGGCAGCCTTCATTGTCGGATACACAACATTACTGGCATGGTTTATGTCGTATGTTGTTTATAATATTGCAAATTATGTAGGACAGGTATAATTTAAATTATAGAACTTTGATTAATACAATGATACAGGAATTTTTAGCTTTTGGAATCTTTATCATAGCTGTGGTTTTTGCCGCTATTTCCATGATAAAATTTTTAATTTCCCAGATACAAAATACCGGAAATAGCCACTGTAGTGCTCACTGTCAATGTAAAACAGAAAAAAAACTGAAGCCAAAACCCTTAAGCATAAGAAACGCATTTCCCCGACATTCGCGCCGGTAAGAATTTAATTTTTTATTTTTCCCAGGCTTTTTTCTTAACTTGCTGCATCAAATGTAGCTCCAATGGAAATTATCAATGATTACCTTACCAGGGTCAATGAGCGAAGAAAAAATGGATACCGTGTAAATATTGAAGGATATTTACGAAAAGGCTTCTGGATTTTCAAACAAAAACCTGAGCTTTTTTTACTTTATACCGGTCTCAACCTGGTGGTCTGGCCTATTGGTGGCTTTCTTTTTGCCGGCCCCTTAACTGCTGGGTTTTTCCTGGTGGCACATCGCATAAACCGTGGAAATTCTGTGATATTCGATTACTTTTTTGATGGATTCAAACGCTTTATCCCCCTTTTTCTTGTAGTGCCGGTTTCGGCCCTCCTGGTAAGCATAGGTTTTGCCTTGTTTATCATTCCCGGAATCTATCTGGCGGTAGTCTATTCCTTCGCCATGTTTTTCATCATTTTCGGAAATGCTAATTTCTGGGAAAGCATGGAGTTGAGCAGAAAACTGGTAAATAAAGAATGGTTCAACGTATTTCTTTTGACACTTGTTCTCGGTTTGTTGAATTTTTTTGGAGCACTGGCTTTCGGAGTGGGATTGCTGTTTTCAATTCCCATTGGCTTTTGTGCACTTTATGCTGCATTTGATGATATAATCGGTGCTGATTAGGGTTTGTTCATAATTAGTAATTTATTATTTTTTATTAATTGAATAGCTTGTAAATTTAACCCCTGGTACCGTCTTATTTTAAACTATTGATTTATGAAAAAAATATTTGTTTTATTAGCCATTGTCACCATGGCTTTTGCTGCCTGCAACCGTGCTTCTGAAGAAGTTTCCGATGAGCAGGTTCAAAAAGCCGATATCAATCCTGAAAATGTAGTGCTTATTGATATGGATGTTGAAGGAATGACCTGCACAGGTTGTGAAAACACCATCAAGACAGGGGTTTCTGAACTTGAGGGAGTCGTTGAAGTTGAAGCTTCTCATGTGAATGCCAAAACATTTGTAAAAGTAGACACCAGCCTTACCCCAACTGAAACGATCCATGAAAAAATTTCCTCAAGTGGATACAAAGTTCAATCTTCCACGATCTCAAAAGAAGACACGCCTTAAAAATACCCTATACCAGACGAAATCATGGTGGATACGCTTCTTTTAATTACAGGGATCCTGTTTATAATTGTTGGACTTGCAGGATGTATTTTACCTGTAATTCCCGGTCCTCCAATCAGTTTTGTGGCCTTGCTTTTGCTACGGTTTACCGATTTTGTTGAACCTTTCCGCGCAGATCAGTTCGACAGGATATTATGGATCATGGCCATTGCTGCCATTGTTGTCACCATTCTGGATTTTCTTGTTCCGATATGGGGCACAAAAAAATACGGCGGGTCGCGATCAGGAACACTGGGAGCCACTATAGGATTATTGATTGGATTGTTTTTCGGCCCACTGGGAATTATCGCAGGACCTTTTATTGGTGCCGTGCTTGGAGAAATGATCTCCGGAAAGGATCAGAGATCATCACTGCGTTCCGGTTTTGGAAGTTTCCTGGGCTTTCTCACCGGAATTCTGCTCAAGCTCATCGTATCCGGAATAATTACCTGGTATTTTTTCAAGGAAGTTTTTGTGGGATCGTCTTTTTTTGTCGGAGTGCAGAAGGAATTAGCCCTTACATGGTGAAATCCGGATGATAAGCCTTTTAACAAATTCGTCCCTTTTTCCCTCCAAATACCTTTACACTTTTGTATTAAAATTACAAAAAATGTACACATTATGCCATTTTGTAAATGCAATTATGCCCCAAGCGTAGCAACCATCACAGCTTTGATAGTATGTACCCTGTTTTCTGCTTCATCAAAAACAATGGAGTGATCCGATTCAAAAACCTCTTCAGAAACTTCCATGGATTCCAATCCGAATTTCTCGTAAATTTCTTCCCCAACCTTTGTTTCTCTGTTATGAAAAGCTGGCAGGCAATGGAGAAACTTAACATCAGGATTATCAGTCATTTCAAGAACCTTTTTATTTACCTGATAATCCTTGAGGAGCTCAATTCTTTCTTTCCAAACCTCACCAGCCTCACCCATTGAAACCCACACGTCGGTATAAAGAAAGTCGACACCTTTAACTGCTTTTGCAACATCATCTGTAAGGCTAATCTTAGCACCGGTACTCTGAGCAATTTGATTGCAGGTTTTTACAAGATCTTCATTGGGTTGAACAGCTGCCGGAGCTGCCGCCCTGAAATCCATCCCCAGTTTGGCGGCTCCAACCATCAATGAATTTCCCATATTGTTCCTGGCATCCCCCAGGTAACAGAAGCTGATCTCATTTAACGGTTTATTGGAATGTTCAAGCATTGTCATTGCATCCGCAAGAACCTGTGTAGGATGAAATTCATTGGTCAGGCCATTCCAGACGGGAACCCCGGCATAGGCAGCCAATTCTTCAACAATCTCCTGTCCAAATCCCCTGTATTCAATACCATCGTACATACGACCAAGGACCCTGGCTGTGTCTTTCATAGATTCCTTATGACCGATCTGAGTACCTGAAGGTCCAAGATAGGTTACATTGGCTCCCTGATCATGGGCTGCAACCTCAAAAGCACAGCGCGTGCGGGTGGATGTCTTTTCAAAGATCAAGGCAATGTTCTTACCTTTTAACCTTTGTTGCTCAGTACCGGCATATTTTGCGTTTTTTAAATCTACAGATAATTGGATCAAATGTTTTATTTCCTGAGGGGTGAAATCCAGGAGTTTAAGAAAGTGTCTGTTTCTGAGATTAAAAGCCATGATATCGAATCCTTTAAGTTATAAATAAAACGGTATAAAACTCTATTGCGTTTGCAAACTTTGCACTTCATGCAGAATCCTTATTTTTCACTGCATCTTCGCCAGACCTGTATGGCTGGACAAATACCCGAAAAATCGTAAATTCTTACAAGCCATAAAAGAAATATACCCTGTTTTTATACCTCTTTCAGTGTACGGGTATTGGTCATCAAATGAAATTTGACCTTCTCCGGCTTCCTGAGCAACATCACACCATGTAAGGTTTGAGCGAAACAGCGTGATTGGTTACCAAAATGCAAAAATAGCACTTTAAAAATCAATCCTCATAATTCATCGTTATTTTTGTTCCATATTTTTTATCTTCCAGCTTAAAAGCCTCGGTGATCACGCTTTTCTTTCCTCCTTTTTCAATAAACTGTAAACAAGCTCTTATTTTCGGAGCCATACTCCCTTCGGAAAACTGACCTTCATTAAGATAGTTAAGGGTATCTGCATAATCTAAAAATTCTTTCACTTCCTGGTCAGGCTTATTGTAGTTGATATAAACATAAGGAACATCGGTAAGGATATAAAACTCTTCGGCACCAATACGTGCAGCAAGCAGTGAGGAAGCCAGGTCTTTATCTATAACCGCTTCTGAAGGGCGAATATTATTGTTTTCATCTAGATAGACAGGTACTCCACCCCCACCTGCAGCAATTACAATAGTTCCCTGGCGTGCGAGGGTTTCAACTACCTTTTCATTGATGATCCCAATGGGTTTTGGGGAAGGCACTACACGTCTCCAACCCTCTTTAACCTTAACCTCCTCCTTAAATTGCCAGCCTTTGGATGAAGCAATTTTATCGGCTTCTTCTTTATTATAAATCTTACCTACCCGCTTTGTCGGATTTTGAAATGCTTCATCATCTTTATTTACCATAACCTGAGTAACCAGCGTAACTACCTCTTTTTTTATGCCATGTTTGGTCAAAACATTCCTGAGCATCCGCTCAATCATGTAACCTATCCCACCCTGGGAGTCAGCTACACAAATATCGAGAGGCATCTGGGGTATATTATAAAGACTCTCACCAGCATCATTACGCATTAATATATTTCCAACCTGAGGCCCATTTCCATGCGAAATAACCAGGTTAAACCCTTCTCTTAACAGAAAGATCAGGTTTTCAAGGGTATCGGTAGTGTTTTGTTCCTGTTCCTCTATGGTGCCAATTTGATCGTTCCGGAGCAAGGCATTTCCTCCCAGAGCAACAACAGCTAGTTTGTTCATTTGTATAAAATTTAAAATTACAAATCTAAATATTTATCACAGCTATCATCCAAAGGCAATATTTGTTATATAACAATGTTTTTAAACCTGCATGTCTATGGAATATACCGCTGGAACAGTTTACTCCCTTATGCTATTCTATTCATAAACTCCCGGTAGAATTTCATGCTGATGAAACTTAGTCCGGTCCTTTTTTCTCCCCGGCTTCAAAAAAACCTTCAGAAATGAATTAAGCTCTGTATTGTTAAAAACTATTTTCAGTAAATTAATATAATTTTTTACCTTTATCCTTCACATATAAAAGGTCTTAAATTATTCATTTTGAAACTGTTAGTTAGGAATTTGCCCATATTTTTAGTATTGATTTTTCTTTTTGGTTGTCAACGGGATAGAAAACCGGAGATAATTAATGTGAAGCAGATTGAATACCGTGTGGAATACATAGATGATCTAGCCGGTTCCATACCTACGAATATATTGCCCGGTAAAATGATCCTGATCTTTCATGAAGATAAAGCGCTCACAACGATAGAAGGATTTTTGGGGCAGTTTTCATTATCCTATCTTGCCGACCTGAAACAACAAAAGGTCACCACCATGCTTAAACTATTTGATAAAAACTATTATTATGAAGGAAAAAAGGGAGAATTGCCTGCCGGAATTGTTTCTTTCGAAGATATGAAAATTGAAGAAACAAGCGATTCCGCAATGATATTGGATTTCATGTGCAGAAAGTATATTATACAATCTGTGGAACTGGGTAATAAAGAAATATGGAGTACCACAGAAATTGATGTAAAGAATCCGAATATCACCACTCATTACCGCGAAATACCCGGAGTTTTATTACAATTTTATTCTCAGATGAGCGTTTTGAAAATGTTTCTTTTGATTGAAAAATACCAGGAAAAAACAATTCCCGGAGAGCTCATGGAAGTTCCTGATAATTATAACCGAATATCAAAAGCTGCCATGGAAAAAACGCTTGTAGAACTATTTAAATAAAAATCAGCAGATCACTCATATGGCCAAAAAGAAAAAAGGTATTGTAGGCTTTTTCAGAACAATTGTACAGTTTTTCAAAGATGAAAAATTCAGGATCACGTTTGGCACTTTTCTGGTATTATTTGCCATATACATGATCCTGGGCTTCATTTCCTATTTTTTTACATGGAAAACCGATCAGGATTTTCAATGGGCTTCGGTCTTTTCCGGACCTGAAGTGAGGGTTGAAAATCACGCCGGGAAAGCAGGAGCATGGCTTTCTTCTCTTTTCCTTAATCGATGGTTCGGCCTGGCAAGCTTCTCGATCCCTGTGTTTTTATTAATAAGCGGAACAAATCTTATGGGATTCAGGCTTTTTAAAACCTGGCCATCATTACGGAATCTACTGATCCTTACTGTATTAATATCTGTTTTCCTGGGATTTATCTTTGGTGAAAACCTCAATTTTCTGGGCAGTGGTCCGGGAGGAGCGCATGGTTACTTTTTAAGTCAGTGGTTAAAAGCAACATTGGGCACAGTGGGTACAGCCTTTTTATTTTTTATTCTCTTTATGGGTTTCTTTCTGTATTCCATTCAGACAGTTCCTGACTTTACATTTTTTCGGAGACGTGAAAAAACATCTCGCCCAAAGAAAGATGAATCGAAAGATAAGGAAGAAGTTCCCCTTGAAGAAAGAGAACATACAAAAACTGAGCTTGATTTTGAAATCAACGATCCTGAAGAAAAAGAATTTTCAAATTCAGAAGCCATACATGAGGATAATCAGGAATCTATAGCTTTAGACAACAATCCGGAAAATATAGAAATGACAGTGGAGCCGGTAAATGAGGAGGAGAGCCATTCGGATAAAACCCTTCAGGAAGATTATGATCCAAGACTTGACCTTTCCAGCTACCGTTTCCCCGAGTTATCTTTGCTAAAAGATCACGAAACAGGCAATCCGACCGTCAGCAATGAAGAGTTAATCAGCAATAAAAACAAGATCATAGAAACACTTGCCAATTATAAGATCACTATCGATAAAATAAAAGCTACAATTGGTCCTACCGTGACCTTGTATGAAATTGTGCCGGCCCCGGGCATTCGCATCTCAAAGATTAAAAACCTGGAAGATGACATTGCCCTCAGTCTGTCGGCCCTGGGTATCCGGATCATTGCCCCCATACCCGGGAAAGGGACCATAGGTATTGAAGTCCCAAATCAACAGCCCAGGATTGTAAGCATGAAAAATGTTCTTTCCAGCAAAAAATTTCAGGAGACCAAATTTGAACTGCCGGTATCAATGGGTAAAAACATTTCAAACGAAACCTATGTTTTTGACCTTACCAGGATGCCTCACCTTTTGATGGCAGGTGCTACAGGACAAGGTAAATCAGTCGGTTTAAATGCCATTATTGCATCGCTTTTATACAAAAAACATCCCTCACAGCTAAAGTTTGTTCTGGTAGATCCGAAGAAAGTTGAACTGACGCTCTACTCAAAAATAGAACGGCATTTCCTGGCTAAATTGCCCGACACAGAAGAAGCAATCATAACCGACACGCGAAAAGTAGTAAACACCCTGAAGTCACTGACAATTGAAATGGATGAACGTTATAGCCTGATGCAAAAAGCCCAGGTCAGAGATATTCGGGAATACAATTATAAATTCATTAAACGCAAATTAAATCCTGAAAAAGGACACAGGTATTTCCCCTATATCGTTCTTATCATCGACGAATTTGCTGATTTAATTATGACAGCAGGCAAAGAGATCATCGAACCTATTGCCAGACTGGCACAATTGGCAAGGGCCATTGGAATCCACCTGATTATTGCTACCCAAAGACCTACGACCAATATCATTACCGGATTGATCAAAGCGAATTTTCCGGCCAGGGTTGCCTTCAGGGTTATGTCGGTAATCGATTCCCGAACCATATTGGATATGTCGGGAGCAAACCAGTTAATAGGTAAAGGCGATATGCTTATTTCTTCCGGAAATGACACGACCCGACTCCAGTGCGCCTTCATCAGTACCGATGAAGTGGAAGGATTAACCGACTATATTGGTTCGCAAAGAGCCTACCCCACAGCTCACATATTGCCAGAGGTTGAGGATAATGAGGGAGAACCGGATGCCGTCGACCTGAGCAAAAGAGATATGAAATTTGAAGAAGCAGCCCGACTGGTTGTTCATACTCAACAGGGTTCGACTTCGATGATACAGCGGAAACTATCACTGGGATATAACAGGGCAGGAAGAATTGTGGATCAACTGGAAGCAGCAGGAATTCTGGGTCCCTTCGAAGGTAGTAAAGCACGTGAGGTACTGATACAGGATGAAATGAGTTTGGAACGGATTTTGAATAACCTAGAATAAAAATGGATATGAAATACTTGACTGGTTTTCTTCTGCTGTTCAGCTGCACTGTTGACTCCTTTTCTCAGGATACAATTCAGGCGCAGGATCCTGCTGCTGAACCTTATCTGGATAATATTGCTGAACAATTGAAAACGGAAGACCCTTACCAGGTGGAATTCCGCTATGAAATTTATTCGGCCTTGCATGATGCATCTGTGGCAGACTATGGTTCAATCATTGTAAAGGAAAACAAATATAAGCTTAAGACAGAAGACACACAGGTGTTCTTTAACGGAAAAAAATTATGGGTTTATAATCCCGAAGCTGAAGAAGTCTATAAAAGTGAACCCAATGAAGGAGATCCGGATCAGATGCTTGCCGATCCGTTTCGGCTGCTGGGTAATTATAAGAAGTATTATAAATACCTTTTTAAGGGTGAACAAACCATAGGGGCTAACCATTATTTTCAAATCGATCTTTATCCTGATAATCTGGATGCAGGGTATTCCACCTTGAGGATTTTTTGCACCGAAGGCGGAAAAAACATTCATTCCATTATTCTCAAACAAAAAAATGGGTTGGAAATTACCGCTTATATTAACGAAATTATCCGAAATATCAAGATCCCTGAGAGCACATTCTCATGGAACCAGGAAACGCACCCGGAGGTTCTTTTAATTGAAATGTAATTATTTGGGGTATTCTACCCGTGCATGATAAATATTGATTAATCTTTTCCTGAAAAGATCTTTAATAATGTTAATATCTTTTATGGTCATATCAACATTCTCAAATTGGTTTTCTTTCATTTGATAATCAATAATGTTTTCAACCAGATCGCGGATAACCTCCTTATTCACTTTTTTAAGACTTCTTGATGCAGCTTCGACAGAATCAGCCATCATTAATATGGCAGTTTCTTTCGAAAAAGGCTTTGGCCCGGGATAGCTGAATTTGGCTACATCTACCTCGGCCTCCGGATAAGCCTTCAGATAAGAACGGTAGAAATACTGAACCGTGCTTGTTCCATGATGGGTGCGGATAAAATCAATTAAAATTTCAGGCAGCTTATTCTTCCGCGCCATTTCCACTCCTTTGCTTACATGCCCGATGATCTTTTTGGCGCTTTCTTCAAATTCAAGATTATCGTGAGGATTATAATTCGAGGTCAGATTTTCAATAAAATATATGGGTTCTTCCATTTTCCCGATATCATGATATAAGGCTCCTGTCCTTACCAGTAGGGGATTTGCTCCTATGGCCAGAGAAGCTTCCTCCCCAAGATTAGCAACCTGTAAGGAATGCTGAAAAGTTCCCGGGGCTTTTTCCGCCAGCTTCCTGAGCAAGGGTTGATTTGTATCAGAAAGTTCAACAAGGGTGGCATCGGATATAAATCCAAAAATCTTCTCAAATATATAAATCAAAGGATAAGAGGCCAGCACCAGCATAGCATTTCCGGCAAACCATGCATAATTAACATAATCGATATTATGAATTCTACCCTCCTGCAGAATACTAATTCCGGTATACACAAGGCTATAGGAAAGGAACGCAAAGAATGCTGCAATAAATAATACACCCCGCCGGTATAGGTTGCGAAGGGTGAAAATTGTGATCACGCCGGCAATAAAATTCATAAAAACAAACTCAAAACCATTAGGAGCCCAGAAACCAATGATAAGTACAGTAACCAGATGAACAAATAGTGCAATCCTGGCATCATAAAAGGTCTTAATGATAATCGGAAGAATAACAAAGGGAATAATAAAAATATTTACGTTATCCGATTTTACGGCCAGGGAGCCGAGGAAAGCCATAGTAACCACCAGCATAAGAATAAAAAAAGTCTTCGTGCCACTTTGAAGAACCTCATTCCTGAAATGCAACAGGAAAAGATAAAGAACCAGAAATGAAAGGGAAACAAGAAGAATCTGTCCACCGATGATCATGTCATAATTCCTTTGCACATTCGGATTCTTTTCATATTCTTGTTTGAGAGACTGAATAATCTGGAGCTTTTCTTCATTTACCGGTTCTCCTATACCTATAACTTTTTCACCGGACTGAACCATCCCTTCTGTCAGAGATAATTCAGATATACGGTTTTCCTTCATTCTTTCAGAGGTAAGCTCATCGTATTGAAGGTTGGGTTCAATCAGCTCAAGGGGATCAATATAACGGGAAAATAAGCTTTGTTCCTTCACCCCCGGTTGCAACATGGCACCAATACGATCCAATTCGCCGGATAAATATTCATAGGCTGTTTTGGCAGAAAAAACCGTTTCTTTCGCTCTTTCTTCCACCACCTGATTTTCAATTAGGTTTAATACCTGATTGGTGTTGGCCGTATTTTCCAGTAGAACCGGATCGTCAACAATGCCTCTTCGATAAAGTTTTTCTATGGTCAATACAATTCCCTGTTGATAAGCTTCCATCAGAGAATCGGCCTGCAGAGAAGTTCCCGGAACCCTTTTTATATTATTCTCTTCAAGGAAATTCATAAATTCTCTTTTTGCCTCAGGGAAAATCACTTGCCTGAACTTTTCCAGTTGTCTTTCCAATACAGAAGTATCCAGGGTAAAATAAGGCTGAAACTCATTCATTACACTATCTATCTCTTGTTCCAGCTCTCTTTCCGTTTTATAAACAGGGAAATCGAAAGGAGCTACCAGGGTTTCATGCATCCATGGCCTGCCTTTTTGAAATTCATACCGGAATTTGCCTTCCCGCGGAAACATAACCGATAAGGCAGCAATAGACAGAATAAACAGAAAATAGATCCTCCATTTTCTAAGTTTCTCTTTTAGTTCTTCAAATTTGGACATATAATAGTTTTTCCAATTAATGCGAATATAGGATTAATTTAGTTAGTGCATGTTCATAATATACAAAAGCTGTTATGATAATTATCCAGCCAAATATTTGAATCCATTGACATACACCAATTAACAATACCCTTGTTGCAAAATTATAAAAATTTAAGAAAGACTTGTTATTAAGCTCATAACAAGCCAGGGGAGACCTTTCCACATAAAATAATTCTTCTTTGCTTTTTAAGGAATTTCTGCAATCCAAAAAAATGGCATTTCTGATCTTACAGACTAATTTCCTTTAAATAAGATAATTTCCAGTAAGAGGAAAGATATTTTTCTTTCCCTTCTCATCCCGTTTAAATAATTGTTTTATCTTTATTTTATAATAAAGATGAATAGAAAAATCATGGAAAACAAAACAGGCATCTGCCTGCAAGCTTTCATTCCTGTAAGAATATCAGCCTCCGAAAAATCTGAAATGGTCACACAGTTACTTTTTGGCGAACTATTTTCAATAATGGAGCAAGATAAAGAAACAGGATTCAGTTATATCATCAATGAAAATGACAGGTATGAAGGCTGGATAGACAATAAAACCATAGCTTACCTATCACAAAGGGAACTCGAAAACCTCAGATCATATCCGGAAAAAATTGTTGTTAACCGCGAATATCGTGTGGTGGATACCTTCAAGAATGAGATGTGGCTAAGTGCGGGCAGCACACTGATAATTGAACCCGGGAATAATATTTACGGAACCTTATCCATGTTCACTCCCGATATCCATAAGAAAAAACCCCGGGATATCGCCGAACAAGCAAGCAGGGAATGGATTAACACATCCTACCTTTGGGGAGGGAAAACCACTTTTGGCACGGATTGCTCAGGTCTTGTTCAGAATATTTATAAACAAACAGGCATGAATATACCCAGAGATGCAATTGATCAGGCATCGCTTGGAAAGAATGTCAATTTCATTTTTGAAGCTCAACCGGGAGATCTGGCATTTTTTGACAATGAAGAGGGGATTATAACGCATGTTGGAGTGATCCTTTCAGGCAACCGTATTTTACATGCTTCCGGAAAGGTAAGAATCGACCTGATTGACCAACAGGGGATTTATTCCCGGGAAAAAGGCAATTATACCCACAAGCTGAGGTTGATGAAGAATTTAATGGATTAGATTCTGATTCTATGTCTTCAGGCTAATAATCACCTGTAGTTTCTGGTTTTACTATCTCTTCTGCAGGACAGTCAGGGTTCGGGATTATTGAAATCATAGAGACAGCTTTTGGGAATAGCCCCATATCGTCCATCATCTCAAATCAATTCATCCACTGTTTCCAGTTCGCTTCCGTTCCTGGAAACGGGAATTCATTGAACATTATCTTCACCTCATCATCCCACCTCATTATCCCACCTCATTATCTTCCCCTCCTAATCTTTTTTATTATATTTGCACATTAATTTGGAGAAACAGAGAGAAATGGACAAATACACCCTAACTCACTTAAGAGAACTCGAATCAGAGTCAATGTATGTGATCAGAGAAGTAGCTGCGCAATTTGAAAAACCAGCTTTGCTTTTTTCGGGAGGGAAAGATTCAATTGTAATGTATTACCTCGCCCGGAAGGCTTTCTGGCCCTCACCGGTTCCTTTTCCGTGTTTACATATTGATACCGGTCATAACTTTCCGGAAACCCTTGAATTCAGAGATAGACTAATGGATAGTACGGGAGGAAAATGTATTGTTGCCTATGTGCAGAATTCTATAGATAGCGGGAAAGTGGTAGAAGAAAAGGGCGTGAATGCCAGCAGAAATATGCTTCAAACAGTAACCCTTCTCGATGCCATCGAAGAACATAAGTTTGATGCAGCTTTGGGCGGCGGAAGACGCGACGAAGAAAAGGCAAGAGCCAAAGAACGATTTTTCTCTCATCGTGATGATTTCGGACAATGGGATCCCAAAAACCAGCGTCCGGAGCTCTGGAACATTTTTAATGGCAGAAAAAATATGGGCGAGCACTTCAGGGTATTTCCCCTCAGCAACTGGACCGAAATGGACGTATGGCAATATATTCTGCTCGAAGATATTGACATCCCATCCCTCTACTATACACACAAAAGGGAAGTTTTCTTACGGGATGGAACCTGGCTTGCTACCGCCCCATTTATGGAGCTAAAAGAAGAGGAAAAACCAGAAGTAAGAGATGTCAGATGCCGGACGATCGGTGATATAACCTGTACAGGTTTGACCCTTTCCACGGCTAATTCACTGGAAGATATCATAAATGAGGTGGCTGCAACGCGAGTAACAGAAAGAGGAGGAAGATATGATGATAAGCGGTCAGAAGCAGCGATGGAAGACCGGAAGAAGGAAGGGTATTTTTAATGAAACACAGTGTTTAGGAGCGTTAGCGAACTAAACACTGATGTTGAATTAAACCCTGAGCGAAGCGAAGGGTCTTTAAAGCACTTTGAGAAGCTTAATGAAACACAGTGTTTAGGAGCGTTAGCGAACTAAACACTGATGTTGAATAAATCCTGAGCGGCGGTTGCTGAGCGTAGCCGAAGTAAGCCGAAAGATCCTTGAGGAGGTTTAATCGTTTAAGTGTTTAACTGTTCAAATGATGCTAACCATCAACAAGCGAGAAAAAAACAAATAAACGATTAAACCATTACCTGCCCGCCAAAGCGCTGGCCCTTGCTTCGGCAGGCGGGAACGATTAAACAATTAAACGATTAAACAACGACATGAGCAAAGAGAAAACAAATGCTGCCCCCGGCTATCTGGACATGCAATTGCTTAGATTTACCACTGCTGGTAGTGTGGATGACGGAAAGAGTACATTGATCGGCAGGCTTCTTTATGACAGCAAATCCATTTTTGAAGATCAGATGGAAGCAGTAAAACTGGCCAGCGAAAGGCGCGGAGATGAACATGTTAATCTTGCCCTTCTCACCGACGGCCTGAGAGCGGAGAGAGAACAGGGAATTACCATTGATGTAGCTTACCGTTACTTTGCCACTCCCAAGCGTAAGTTTATCATAGCCGATACACCCGGACACATTCAGTATACCCGTAATATGGTTACCGGAGCTTCTACAGCCAATCTTGCCATCATTCTTGTGGATGCAAGAAACGGGGTACTCGAGCAAACCATCAGGCACTCATATATTGCTTCCCTGTTGCAGATCCCGCATGTGGTGATCTGTGTGAATAAAATGGACCTGGTTGATTATAAGGAAGAGCGTTTTGAAGAGATCAGGGAGCATTTCAACAGTTTTGCTTCCAAGCTGGACATTCAGGATGTGAGTTTTATCCCTATCAGTGCATTGAAGGGTGATAATGTTGTGGACAGAAGTAAAAACATGAAATGGTATGATGGCCCTACCCTGCTCTATTTGCTTGAAAACATACATATTGCCAGCGACCGTAACTTTATTGACAGTCGATTCCCGGTGCAGTATGTTATCCGTCCACAATCAGAAAAAAATCCTGATTATCGCGGGTATGCAGGCAGGATAGCCTCAGGAATTTTCAAAAAAGGCGATAAAGTTAAAATTCTTCCTTCAGGGCTTACTTCCACCATTAAATCTATAGATACCATGAATGGGGAATTGAAAGAAGCCTTTACCCCCATGTCAGTTACCCTGACACTTGAGGACGACATTGACATCAGCCGGGGTGATATGATCGTAAGGGACAATAAAGAACCTGTGATTGGCCAGGAGCTGGATATGATGGTTTGCTGGTTAAATGAAAAACCGCTCAATCCAAGCGGTAAATATATTCTCAGACACACTACTTCGGAAGCCAGAGCCATGATCAAGGAAGTGTCTTACAAGGTCAACATTAACAATCTGGAAAAGAATTACGATGATCTGGGAGTTTCCCTGAATGAAATTGCCCGGATTAAGGTCAAGACTTCCAAGCCGGTATTTCATGATCCTTACCGCCGGAATCGCCAAACAGGAAGTCTGATCCTGGTTGAGGAAGGCACGAACAATACGGTGGGTGCGGCAATGATTGTTTGAGAACGGTGAGCGGTAAACGGTAAACGGTAATCGGTAATTGGTAATCGGTGAGCGGTGAGCGGTAAGCAGTAAGCGGTGAACAGTTAGGATGCCTGATTAGGGTTTTATTGCCCCGGCATGTACTGTCGCGCTTTTACCTTAATAAATGACCCCGATGGGCATATGCCTTAGCTTAAGGTTACCAGGGTTCAATAAATGTATTAGAATCACTACCTCTCCCGATGAAATACCGGGGCATGCTGTCAGTCTGGTCCCGAAAGCATTCGGGATTGCCGCCGGCTTCCTTCAGATTCTACCTCACGATAGACAGCCATTCTTTTAGCTAATGCTTCCCGCTGTCAAAGTACGTTCGGGACTTTCACTCTATAGTTCATGCCCATGCCGGGCATACCCAAAAAAAAGAGGATGAAAAATTCATCCTCTTTTTTTAATTTCAATAATTCCTTCTTTAATCCATTGCCCAGAAAACTTTATTTTCATAAATATTTCCTTCTTCAGGGACATTTGCGGAGTTTGAAGAAACTTCACTTAGCGCATACGGGAACCGGTTAGGAAATCCTGTTGTTGCGTTGTTTGGGTTCTTCATTTCAGGAATTCCGGTACGCCTTACGGTATTGTAAGCAGTGATTGCTTCCCGTTCGTAGGAGGCTATGTACTTTTGAATGATTATCTCTTCAAGTTCATTACCATCCGTAAGTAAGGGGGCCACAGAATTGGTGAAATAATCAGCAGCAACAGAATCTGCATCGGCAACACCATGGAAAAGGAAGTTAGCAGTAATAGCGTCTTCCAGAGAATTGGTCCAAGTGGCATCTTCGGTTCGGAATTTGGCTTCCGCTTCAATGAACTTCATTTCATGATAGGTAATCATGGGAACAGCAGGAAGTGTTGAGGCAGCAGTTATTGCAGATTCCGAATATACACCACCCTGGTTTTGGGTAGCCGCTCCAATGGGTGCCGGTACAATTTCTTCATCAACTCGTGTAGCAAAATAAACAAGCCTTGGATCACTTCTGTCATTCATTAGATCATAAAGGGTACTGCTGAAAGCCAATTGTGCCCTTTCATACCAGAATTCCCACCAGGGATTAAGCTTCGTGTAGGCCAGTTCAAAACCACCCAGCATCATATTTTCAGCATTGTCGGAAATGGCATTATCCAGCGCAGCCAATGCTTCTCCGGCAGCTTCTGTGTCGACGTTCGACAAACGCATTTTGTGACGAGCAATCAGGCTATAGGCAACTTTGGTCCAAAGTTCACTAT
>CAZQOV010000009.1:0-36413 GCA_964595055.1 uncultured Bacteroidaceae bacterium
GAATTCACCACAATATCCAGCATCTGTTTAACTTCTGCCTGGAATTCCAGATTCCCGATGACCAGGTATGGGAACGCGTATGGGCAGTACCCGGGGATCCCCTTATGAATGAATTTGCACAGGTTTTGATTAAAATTGATGAGGAAAAATATTTACAAAAAGGGTTCCGGTTCCGGTTACTGAACTATGCAAGCCGGCCGGATAACGGAGATTATCAAGACAAGTTCTCCAATGTTGATCACTGGCACATCGATTATGTCCGCCTTGACAGAAACCGAAGCCTATCGGATACCATCATTCGTGATGCAGCCTTCACCCGGCCAATTAATTCATTCCTGATTGATTTTGAATCTATTCCCTGGACGCATTTCGAAGCAGCTTATTTTACTCAACGACAGGCTTTCATAGAAACGGAGATTGTGAATCATGATACGGTGACCCGAAATATTACCAAAACCCTTCAAATTACCGATCTCTACGAAAATGTCACTTACTCCCCCACCCCTACTGCTAATGATGTATTGCCAGGTGAAATCTTCAATTTTAATTTTGAATATGATTACCCCTTCGATTTCAATTCCAGCGATTCAGCATTGTTTCGCGTAAAAACAATCCTCAGAACCGATGTTTTTGATTATAAGCCCAATGATACCCTTGAACACCTTCAGGTCTTCAAAAACTATTACGCCTACGATGATGGAAGTGCTGAAGCCGGTTACGGTTTGAGAGGGCAGGGAAGTCAGAATTCTTCTGTTGCAGTAGCCTTCAATGCCTATATTGCCGATTCTCTTAGAGCAGTAGATCTCTACTTTAACCAGGTGTTTGATAGCCTTAACCTGAATTATTATTTTTATCTTAATGTATGGGATGACAACAACGGACGACCCGGAAATCTTATTTACAGTCAGATGGGGTTTAGACCAGGATACAGCCCCCTCAATAAGTTTATACGGTATGAACTGGAAACTCCTGTTTCGATAAAAAAAGGCGTTTTTTATGTGGGATGGACAAAGACTGTAGATCAATTCTCCAATGTTGGACTTGACCTTAACAGGGATAATTCAGGCAATAATTATTACACCGAAGGAGGTGAATGGTGGCAGTCATCCTTTCCGGGGTCCATAATGCTGAGACCTGTCCTCAGTAAAAGACCCCTGAAAACAGCCGACGAGGAAAGACGGGTTCCTAAGAAACAAAAGATCAATATTTATCCCAATCCGGCAGACAGCTATTTAGAACTGCAAATTCCAGGGCAAACAGGCGAAATGCTTAAAGTTGCAATCTTTGATCTGAAAGGCAGAATGGTATATCAAAAAATAATCTATCCCGGGGAGAGGATCAACACAGAAAATCTGGATAATGGCATTTACCTTATAAAAGCTTCCCGGTTAAATGAGCAGAGA
This sequence comes from uncultured Bacteroidaceae bacterium, assembly GCA_964595055.1. GTDB lineage: Bacteria > Bacteroidota > Bacteroidia > Bacteroidales > CAYRTD01. The sequence goes on from CAZQOV010000009.1 coordinate 1,404, forward strand.
TCCTTTTCTCAAAAAATCATCATCCAGCATTAATCAGGAAGTTATGGAGGAGGATTATTCAGATAACCAGGAATTATTTGAGCATTATCACTTTGATGTAGATAAGGGACAAAAGATTGTGCGTATAGATAAGTACCTTGTTAACAAACTGGAGAACACCTCAAGATCACGCATCCAGGCGGCAGCTACCGCAGGAAACATTCTGGTGAATCAGCAGCAGGTGAAACCCAATTATAAAGTTAAGCCCGAAGATTCCATTTCTATCGTGCTGCCTCATCCCCCAAGGGAAATTGAAATCATTCCGGAAAACATCCCCATTCAGATTGAATATGAAGATGAGGATATCATCATTGTTAATAAAGAACCGGGCATGGTGGTTCATCCCGGCTATGGCAACTATACGGGAACATTGGTTAATGCTCTTATGTACCACCTAAGAGACAACCCCATGTTTTCAAGCGGAGAACACAGACCCGGTCTGGTGCACAGAATTGATAAAAATACTTCCGGCTTACTTGTGGTGGCCAAAAACGAACTGGCCATGAATAAACTGGCAAAACAATTTTACGATAAAACATCCCTTAGAACTTATCAGGCCATCATATGGGGAACCCCTGAAAAAGAAGAAGGAACCATCATTGGAAATATTGGCAGGAACCCCAATGACAGAAAAAAAATGTGTGTATTCGAGGATGACGAAAACGGAAAACCGGCTGTAACACATTACAGGATAATTGAAAAATTTGATTACGTTAACCTTATAGAATGTCGACTTGAAACCGGACGTACCCATCAAATCCGGGTTCATTTCCAGCATATCCATCATCCGCTTTTCAACGACCCGGAATACGGAGGGGATAGAATCCTTAGAGGTACAACCTTTACAAAATACAAACAATTTATTCAGAATTGCTTTAAGATTCTTCCCCGACAGGCACTCCATGCAAAAACCCTGGGGTTTGTTCATCCCACCACCAAACAACAAATGCTTTTTGATTCGGAGCTTCCACAGGATATGAAAGAAGTTATCGAAAGATGGAAACGTTATACTTCGGGAAGAGAAAAACTTGATTAATTTTGTCTTGATAACCGGAAAACTGAAACATGAAAAACATAGCCATTTTATATGGAGGTGACTCTTCGGAATACATTATCTCCGAAAGAAGCTCAAAGCAAATAGCAGAGGAATTAACATCCTATTCTTATCGTTTATTCATGATAAAAGTACAGTCCAACACATGGAGATGCAACGATGATAAAGGTAAAGACTACCCGGTCGATCTTAATGATTTTTCCATCTCTCCCGATGGAAGTGATAAAATTCATTTTGATTTTGCCTTTATCATTATTCATGGCACACCCGGTGAAGATGGGAAAATCCAGGGGTACCTCGACATGCAAAATGTCCCTTACAATACTCCGGGAGTTTTTGTAAATGCCCTTACCTTCAACAAATATGCCTGCAAGCTTTTTTTGAAAAATTTCGACATCCTCACACCAGCAGCAGTACTTTACAGAAAAAATCAAATCATCGAAGACGAAATAATAGCCAAATCTACTGGATTACCCTGTTTTGTAAAACCAAATAACGGCGGATCCAGTTTCGGAACCACCAAGGTTATGAAAAAAGAACAACTCAGGCCTGCGATAGAAGAAGCACTTAAGGAAGACAAAGAGGTAATCATTGAATCTTTTGTCAAGGGCATAGAACTAAGTTGTGGATTATTAAAAACAAAAAAGCAGGATTACATTTTCCCGGTAACAGAGATAGTTTCCAAGAATGTTTTTTTTGATTTTGAGGCAAAATATACTGCAGGAATGGCTGATGAAATTGTGCCCGCAAGAGTACCGGAAAAAATACAAAAAAACTGCCAGGAACTATCTTCTTTTATTTATGATGCTACGGCTTGTGAAGGCCTGGTCAGAATCGACTACATTCTAAAAGGAAACCAGTTGTACTTCCTTGAATTGAACACGGTCCCGGGAATGAGTCGTGAAAGCATTGTGCCAAAAATGATCCGGGCTGCCGGATTTACCGAAGGAGAAATACTGAAAAAAATTATAGAAAACGGACTCGCGGGTTAAAATTTCTCAATTTCAATCATAATCTCATCTTTCATTACCGAATCATTATTCTTTATATTGATTTTTTTAATCTTTCCATTCACATTCGCCACAATCTCATTTTGCATTTTCATTGCCTCAAGAATCAGGATGGGTTCACCTTCCTTAATATCTGAATTTTCCTCCACCATCACATCCACTACTTTTCCGGGCATTGGAGCCATAACATTCTCGACCTTTGAGGCCGCTCCATTCCTGGAAAGCGTTTTCCTTCTTTTATAGGAAATCGGGGTTTCAATGGAAAAAGAATGCCAAATCCCGTTGATTATTACGATGTATTTGTTCTGGTTTTTTTCAAGAATTTCCACATGATATTTTTTATTTTTGAAAACGATATATGAGAATCCCTTTTCATCTTCAACGATCTTCAAGTCATGCTTCTTCCCTTTAATCTTTACTTTGGGCTCGAGAGGATTGACAATTTCGAATTTTTTATTGGCCGGAGTACATGCAATGTACTTATCCTTTTTCTTATTTTTATTGCTTCTATCTCTCATTGCTTTATGATTTTCAATTACAATGACCTAAGTCTTTTCTTTAATAACCAGGGTGTAATGTTTTTACCTTTTTCAAAATCAACGGCTCTTTTCTTCTCATCTTCAATCTCCCTGACAAAATCATATGTTGCGAAAAAAGCAGCCAGCATTTCTTCCTCAGGATCAACATGGTAATGCATTTTCATTTCTGTACTTAGAAAGGAGGTATCATATTCTCCCTTTCTGAAGTTCTTATTGGCAAGCACAGCCTTACAGAAGGGTATAGTAGTTTTCAGTCCCTTAATCCATAACTTTTGTAAAGCATTACGTGAATACAGGATGGCTTTTTCACGTGTATCGCCATAGACGATCATTTTTGCAATCATAGAATCAAAATAAGGGGTTATAACAGATCCTTCGACTACCCCGGTATCGATTCTGATATTTTTACTTCTGGGATAAGAGATCTTTTCAATGGTTCCCAAACTGGGGGAAAATCCAGCCTGAACATCCTCGGCGTTAATTCTGTATTCCATCGCCCATCCCTTAATTTGAACATCATTCTGCTTTAAAGGAAGTTCTTCATTCTGAGCTACCCGAATTTGTAATTCAACCAGATCAAGACCCGTAACAAGCTCCGTTACCGGATGTTCTACCTGAATTCGGGTATTCATCTCCATAAAATAAAAATTAGCTTCATCATCCAGAAGAAACTCAACTGTCCCGGCACTGTAATAGTTAACCGAACGCGCAATGTTTATCGCAGCTTCACCCATGCGCTTTCTCAAATCAGGATTCAATGCAGGAGAAGGAGCTTCCTCTATAAGCTTCTGATGTTTACGCTGAACAGAACATTCCCTTTCTCCCAAATGAATAATGTTCCCTTTTTGATCACCGAAAACCTGAAATTCAACATGCCTGGGATTGCGAACGTATTTTTCAATAAATACGGAAGGATCATTGAAAGCCTTACCTGCTTCAGAAGTGGCCATTTTAAACATCTTATCCACATCCTTCTCCTTTTCTACAATTCTCATCCCCCGGCCTCCACCTCCGGAGGCGGCCTTAAGAATTACCGGATAACCAATAGTGTTAGCAATCTTCCTGGCCTCCTCAGCAGTATTTACATTACCGTGACTCCCCTCCAACAATGGAACTTTATGTGTTCTTGCCAACTGTTTTGCAATGGTTTTATTTCCCATTTTGTATATGGCATCCGATGAAGGTCCGATGAATATCAAATTCTCTTCCTCACATCTTTTAGCAAAATAAGGACTCTCGGCTAAAAACCCGTAACCCGGATGAATTGCCTGTACCTTATGTGCCTTTGCCGCTTCAATGATGGCTTCCACATCTAAAAATTCCGGAATTTCATCTAACCGTTCGGTGAAATCAATGACCTTATCCGCCTGGGAAAGATAAAAGGCATACGGTTCTTTTGAGGTTTTTATTACCCAGGTCTCAATACCCATTTTTTTTGCTGTGAGGATGACCCTGACAGCGATCTCACCACGGTTAGCAATTAATAGGCTTTTGATTTTCATACACTATATTTAAAGAGGAATATTCCCGTGTTTTCTGGATGGTACGTTAACATGTTTGTTTTCTAAAGCTTCAAATGCTGAAATCAACTTCCTGCGTGTAACTGCAGGATCAATTACTTCATCAATGTAACCACGTTCATCAGCGACATATGGATTTGCGATATCAGTGCGGTATTTCATTGCCAATTCCTTCTTGAGCTTATCGGGTTCGTCAGATTCACTTAATTCTCTTTTGTATAAAATAGCTACTGCTCCTTCCGGACCCATCACAGCAATTTCAGCAGTAGGCCAGGCAAAATTAAAATCGCCTCCCAGATTCTTACTATTCATTACACAATAAGCTCCTCCATAGGATTTTCTTAATATCACCGTAATCCTGGGCACAGTTGCATCAGCATAAGCATACAAAAGCTTGGCACCATGCCTTATGATCCCATTGTGTTCCTGATCCAGACCGGGCAAAAACCCAGGTACATCTTCCAGTGTAAGAAGTGGAACATTAAATGAATCGCAGAAACGCACAAACCTTGCCCCCTTCATGGAAGAGTTAATGTCAAGAGTACCAGCCAGAACTTTGGGCTGATTCGCAATTATGCCGATCGTTTTGCCACCCAATCTCGCAAAACCAACAACTATATTCTGTGCAAAGTTCTCCGAAATCTCAAAAAAACTGTTCTTGTCGGTAATCAAATTGATTACATCTTTTACGTCATAAGGCTTATTCGCATCATCAGGTACAATTTCCCTTAACCTTTCTATGTCTTCCTCATCAAAATCTCCACAATCAACCATTGGGGGATTATCAACATTATTGGAAGGTAAATAGGATAATAGCTTTTTAACTCCAAAAAGGGTATTCTCATCGTCTTCATAGATCATTTGTGCAATTCCACTTTTCTTGGCATGAATCTCCGCCCCTCCTAAATCTTCAAGGCTTACATCTTCATTTAATACCTCCTTCACAACATTCGGACCCGTAACAAACATATAACTTGTTTTATTGGTCATAAAAACATAATCGGTAATTGACGGAGAATATACAGCCCCACCAGCAGCAGGCCCCATAATTACAGATATCTGGGGAATCACCCCGGAAGCCTGAACATTGCGGTAAAAAATTGAGGCATAACCCGCTAAACTCGCAATGCCCTCTTGTATCCTTGCACCTCCGGAATCAATTAATCCAATGATCGGAGCTCCCATCTTGAGAGCCATGTCCTGAATCTTGGCGATCTTGGCCGCATGAACCTGACCAAGCGACCCTCCCATGATATTAAAATCCTGGGAATAAACAAAAGCAAGGCGACCGCTAATTTTTCCGTGACCAATAATTACCCCGTCACCAAATGCGTCAACCATTTTACCAAAACCACTGGAACCGGCAGGTTTGACAAAAGCATCGATTTCTTCAAAACTTCCGGAATCAAATAAAATATCAATTCGCTCTCTTGCTGTTAGCTTCCCCCTCTTATGCTGCTTCTCTCTGGCAAGCTCATCATTTTGTTTTTCAAACTGCTGTTTTCTTTCCTGGAATTTTGAGAAATTTTTACCATTTACATCCATAGAATTGTTGATTAATTATCATAAAAGACTAATTGGTCCTTTTTATTTCCCCTTGCAAATTAAAGCAAAAAATAGCAACACTGAAAATATGACAAAAATCATTCAACCTCCCCCACAAATGTAATAATAAAATTAATTTTTGGAATTCTTTTGATTATTAATATCACACGAAGACTCCTTATTGCCTGCTCTACTGATGTTTAAAAGATATAAATTTTTCGACCCGGGAGGCTTCAATGCCTATCTTTATGTACGAAAAAATTTGATTAAAAAAAACCGCTGCATTTTTTGAATACAGCGGCAACAAAATGAACAAAGCTGTCTGATGAGCCTCATTCAAAACCCCATTGATCTTTTAATTCTTTGTCGGTAAGAAAACAAGATTATCACATATAATGTCGGTCGAATACCTTTTAACACCATCTTTATCTTCCCACGAACTGGTCCTGAGTTTTCCTTCTATGTAAATAGGATCACCCTTTTTAATATAATCCCCTATCAGTTGTGCCCGCTTATCCCATGCAACTACCCTGTGCCATTCCGTCTTCTTTACTTCCTTTCCATCTTTATCTTTATAGGTTTCGTTGGTTGCAAGGGAAAAATTTACTACCCTGCCATTTTCGTTGGTTGTCTTCACCTGCGGAGCTTCTCCAACATTACCCACAAGTGTGACTTTGTTAATTCCGTTTTTCATAGCTGTAGATTTTTTAAATGAATTAATGCACTCTCTATCCCTTAATGTAAAAAAGAGCAAAATCTCAGCGTCTGTTTTTTATTTTTTTTAATAAAACGGATGATTAAGTCATAAGACCCTGATATTCGATTATTTAATTCTGGTGATTTTTTTTAGAATTTCTTTAGATTTTTGGGAATGAACGGTTCCTTCAGCAGAAATTTCAGCAAATAATTGTTTCGCTTCTTCCAGTTGATCACTTTTAAGAAGAACCAGAGCCAAAAACCATCGGCTATGTTCCTGGTAATAATTCATTTCCTCAAGAATTACATTTTTAAAACACTGTTCAGCATGGGAAAAATTCTGTAATTCCACGTAACTTAATCCCAGGAAAAAATTTGCGACAGTCCTGTTGGCAGTTTCTTTAGACAAATACGTTAAGAGCAAATGCTCAGAAAGCTTATAGTTTAACTTATAATAAGCTTCTATTCCGCTTGCCAGATCATTGTCCTGAGCAGATAAACCTCCTCCCCTGCTTCCAAAATTGAGATCAACCGGTTTAAAATACTCCTCAAATAAGGAATCTTTATTTGGCTTCGAAAAGGGCATAATGAGAAAAACGCCTGCAATTAGTGTGGCCGCAAAGGCTAAAAAGAAATAACCTTTTTTACACGGACTTTTTTTTTCCGAAGCAGGATTTTTGGGTTTATCTTTTGAATGATGGTAACTTTTTTCCAGCTTTTTGCGAAATTCCCATTCTTTTTTTTGTCTCAAACTCTTATCCACCAAACGATGTAAATCAAGTTCTTCTTTTAAATCAGGCTTGTTCTGCAAGTCCTGGTGGAAAGAAAGGAGCTCCTCTTGCGACATTTCACCATCGAGGTATCGCTGTATTCTCTCTGAGCTTTTCATTTTTAAGTTCTTTGTATTCCGGACTGTTCCAGATCCTTCGTACCAGTATATTCTTACAGTGGGTTTTCCTGTTCTTTGTATATTGAATGGAAGAAAAACCTAAGCTTTGCTTAATCATTTCAAGTGAATTTTCATCAAATGACATCTGTAAGATCTGTTGACATTCTTTTCCTAATTGTTTGAAATGTTTCCATACCAACTTTTGTTTCTCCATAAGAATCAAATCATCGATAATCTGATTGTCAAGATCTGGAGAATTCCCCTCAAAAGTATCTTCTTCGAACACCGACGAAGCCTTACCTCGTAGTTGCTTCATCCAGAGAATCTTGCATACAGAAAACAAAAAAGTTGTAAACCGTGTGTATAGAAATTTTGGGTTTCTTTTTGCCCTCATATAAATTACTACCAACGCATCCTGAAGAACATCCTTTGCATCCTCCGGGCCACCACCCATAGAAAGAATAAAATGCAAAACACCCGGGTAGTTTTTCTTGTAAATATCTTTTAAGATATGAAGATCCTCACCGAGAATGCCATCTATTATGTATTGGTCATCTGAAATTATCATTTCATTGTCAAAAATAGAATTAATTAACAAAAAGTCAAATGAAAATTAATTCCGCAAGATAAAAACCTCCCGGCTAATCTGTATAGGCTTCCAAAGGCAGGCATGAGCAAACGAGGTTTCGGTCCCCATATGCATCATCAACCCTGGCAACGAAAGGCCAAAATTTGTTTTCCCGGATCCATGCAGCAGGAAAAGCAGCTTTCTCCCGGCTATAGGCATGACCCCAGTTATCAGATGTGCATTCGAATGCGGTATGAGGCGCGTTTTTAAGGACATTATCTTCCTTGTCTGCTTCTCCGCGCTCTATTTCTTCAATCTCAGCGTATATACTCCGCATAGCCGATATAAAACGGTTTAACTCCGCGAGAGATTCACTTTCTGTGGGTTCAACCATTAAGGTCACGGGAACCGGAAATGATAAGGTGGGAGCATGAAAACCATAATCTATCAGCCTTTTCGCAATATCGGCTTCAGATATTCCTGCTCTTTGCCTGAATTGTCGGCATTCCAGAATCATTTCATGGCCAACATGTCCGTTTTTTCCCGTATAAAGGATCTTATAATTATCCGATAAGGCAGAAGCAAGGTAGTTGGCATTTAATATTGCCACCTTTGTAGATTCAGTCAGTCCTTCCCCTCCCAGCATCCTAATGTATGCATGAGAGATTGTCAAAATACTGGCGCTACCATAAGGAGCCGCCGAAACCGTGCCAAAACTTTTTTTCCCACCTGTGGAAATAATCGGGTGGCCCGGCAAAAAATCAACAAGATGAGGGGCGACACCAATTGGTCCCACACCAGGACCTCCTCCTCCATGCGGTATAGCAAAAGTTTTATGCAGATTTAAATGACATACATCAGCTCCAATAATCGCAGGATTTGTTAATCCAACCTGTGCATTCATATTTGCCCCATCCATATATACCTGTCCCCCATGCTCATGAATTAACTCGATCATTTCGGCAATATCTTCTTCAAAAACACCGTGAGTTGAAGGATAAGTGATCATAAATCCTGCAAGCCTGTCTTTGTGTTCACCTGCCAGTTTTCGCAAACACTCCAGGTTCACATTGCCCCTCTGGTCACAATCAACCACAACTACCTTCATGCCAGCCATTACAGCACTGGCAGGATTTGTACCATGAGCCGAGGCCGGGATTAACACAACATCCCGCTGTCCTTCTCCCCTGCTTTTATGATACTCCCGAATAACCATCAGTCCGGTATATTCCCCGGCTGCTCCGGAATTTGGCTGGAAGGATATGGCTGAGAATCCCGTAATTGTTTTTAAATCTTCGCCAAGCTCTTTAAAAAGCATTTGATATCCCTCCACCTGGTCTAAAGGAACAAAAGGATGTATATCTGCAAATTCCGGCCAAATAAAAGCCATTAATCCGGTGGCCGGATTTAGCTTCATCGTACAGGATCCGAGGCTTATCATGGAATGGGTTAATGAAAAGTCCCTGCGTTCCAGCTTTTTAATGTACCGCATCAATTCGGTCTCTGAACGGTACTTATGAAAAACTTCAGCCTCCATAAAAACAGATCGCCGTCTGAGCGACTCAGGAAAAGCATACTTTTCCAAATGCAATTTCTTATAAGGCTCAAAATCAGCGTCGTTAGCTTTTGAGAAAATTTCAATGATCGCATTGATTTCCTTTAATGAAATGGTTTCATCCGCACTGAGACCTACTGTATGATCAGGAAAATACGCAAAATTAAGACCATCCGCTTCTGCTGCTCCCTTAATTTTTTCCATACTTTCGGAATCAGGCAGCTGAATTCTGAGTGTATCAAAAAAATGGGTGTTGACAACCCTGAATCCGGCATCTTCTATGCCCTTTTTAATAAGCACCGCTGCTGAATGTGCATGCGCTGCAATTTTCTGAAGCCCCTCCGGTCCGTGATAAATAGCAAACATTCCCGCCATGGTAGCAAGTAATGCCTGGGCTGTGCAAATATTGGAGGTAGCCTTCTCTCTTTTAATATGTTGTTCCCTGGTTTGCAGAGCCATTCTAAGCGCAGGATCATTATGCCGATCTACGGATATGCCAATAATTCTTCCCGGAACATTTCGTTTAAACTTTTCACGGGTAGCAAAATAAGCCGCATGGGGACCTCCATAACCGAGGGGAATACCAAATCGTTGACTTGACCCAAAGACTATATCTGCATCCCATTCTCCCGGCGGGGTGAGAAGGGCAAGACTTAGCAAGTCGGCAGCAACTCCCACCAGCATCCCATTCTCATGTGCATCCTTTACGAAATCTTTATAATCATGAATTTCACCCTCTGAGTCGGGATACTGAAGGATAGCTCCAAAGTAAGTACCATCGGAGGAAAAATCTTCAAACTTGCCAACCACAAGATCAATCCCCAAAGGTATAGCCCTGCTCCTGAGAACAGAGATTGTTTGTGGAAAAATATCCTGATCAAGAAAAAAACGGTTTACCCCCTCCTTCACTGCCTTTCTGCTTCTGCTGTTGGCCATCATCATCATTGCTTCAGCTGCTGCAGTCGCCTCATCAAGAAGAGAAGCATTGGCAATTTCCATCCCGGTGAGATCCATTACCATAGTCTGGAAATTTAGCAAAGCTTCCAGCCTTCCCTGGGAAATTTCGGCCTGATAAGGTGTATATGAAGTATACCATGAGGGATTTTCAAGTATATTTCTCCGGATAACAGAAAGCGAAATGGTGTTGTAATAACCCATTCCGATAAAGGAGCGAAATGGTCTATTCTTCGAACCTATTTTTTTTATTCTGTTCAGGTATTCATATTCACTCATTCCTTCCTTTATACCTAAAGGAGATTTTACCCTGATAGAGGATGGAAGAGCCTGATCCATTAATTCATCAAGATTCTTAACTCCAACCGTTTCTAACATTTCTTGTATTTCTTTCTTCCGCGGGCCAATATGACGGTCAGTGAAAATATCAGTAGGCATTTATTAATCGATTTAATTACACATGTTAAAAAAAACAGGTTAAAAATAGTAAGATCAATGCATCAAAAGATATCAGATCAATATGTTTAATAACCTCATTGGAGAAATGGGTTTAATAACCTTTCATTTCCTATGGTAGTTGACGGGCCATGTCCCGGAAAAACCTCAACATCATCATCAAGAACAAGCATTTTTTTCTTTATTCCCTCTACAAGAGCATTATAATCCCCCCCTGGCAAGTCCGTTCTTCCAATGCTTCCGGAAAAAAGAACATCGCCGCTGAATAAAAACTTTTCACTCCTGAGGTAAAAAACAACCGAGCCGGGTGAATGACCCGGAATATGCAGAACTTCTATTTCTGCACCGTTCAAAAACAGGCGATCCTTTTCCGTAAGATATTTATCTGGGAATGATGGCTTATTAACCCTGAGTCCGAAATACTCACCCTGAGCTTCGGAACTGTCAATTAAAAACTGGTCCTTTTCGGAACAATAGAATTCCGTATTAAAATATTTTCGGAGATCCTCGACCCCTAACAAATGATCAACATGACAATGGGTATTTATTATTCCTTTTATTTTAATATTTTCCTGCTCGATAAAGTCAATCACCTGTTTCAATTCCTCTGCTTCCTGACAAGCTGCATCAATAATAAAACCCTCTGCTTTCTTCTGATAGAGGATATAGGTATTTACCTGAAAGGGGTTGAATACAAAGGTTTTTATTTCTGTCATAATTACCTGTCTTTACCTTTTAACATTGGAACAAAAATGAATGAACCATGTTCAGACTGTTCATAATCATGTTCACCCTTTTTATAAATCTTTAGCATTTTTTGCCCGCCACTTCCCCCGACGGGAACAACCATTATTCCGCCGATCTTCAATTGACTCAGCAAATCTTCCGGTATTTCGGGAGCTCCGGCTGTAATTAAAATCCGGTCATAAGGTGCATATGAGGATACCCCTTTGTAACCATCACCATAAAAGAATTCAATGGAATACCCCAGTTCTGTCAATAAAGTTCTGGAACTTAAAAATAATTCCCTGTGTCTCTCAATGGTAAATACCTTTGCTCCAATCTCAGCCAGAACAGCGGCCTGGTATCCCGACCCAGTTCCAATTTCAAGAACTTTTGTCAAAGGCCGGACATCAAGAAGCTGAGTTTGAAAAGCAACCGTATATGGCTGAGAAATCGTTTGCTGATTCCCAATAGGAAAAGCCTGGTCACTGTATGAAAATTTTATAAATGAACTGTCCATAAACCGGTGGCGGGGCACCTCATTGATGGCATCCAGGACTTTCTGATCGGAAATCCCTTTTCGCTCAAGCTGATCCCTTAACTTTTTTCTCAGTCCCTTATATCGATAATCTTCCTTCATTTTTTTTTATCCCTGCAAATTTAGCTTTATCAACACAAAAAGTTGAAAAGTTGAAATATTATTTTCCATGCTATTTTAACAATGTTTATGTTTGCAAGTAAAGAACCCCATTGTATGAAGAGAATCGCCTTATTCGGGCAAATTGCTCATGCTATTAAATATTTGAATATTATCGATGCTTCAGATCAGTTCTTGCTGTCGGGGATAAAGCCAGTCGATGATAACTTTAAATATCCTGAAAAGAATCATGATCCCCGCCTTTTTATTTTCGAAGATGAAGAAGACCTTTTGGCATGTTCGGATGCAATTGTTTTTCTTAGTTTTCATAATTCACAGTATTTCTCTCTGATAAAAGCCCTGAAAGCATCGAAACATGTATTCATCAATCCTTCAAGCTATTTACCTGGAGAAATTCTCCTTGAAATACAAAAACTGGGAGAAGAAGCAGGCATACTTTATTACCTGCGACACAAATCTCTGAATCTGGATTTGATGAGACAACTTCAAAACTTTAATCTTGAAAATGCAGAATTTATTGATATTTACCGGTATGTCCCGGCAGGGAATGAAAAAAATGAAGCCATTATCCACAGGATCATTAGCCGGGAACTTATGTTTATTCATTCCCTTGTCCAACATGAAATAAAAAAAACCCGAATCAAAACAGTCCCGTATTGCTCAACAGCTCCCTACATAATCAACATAGGTCTTGAATTCTCAAATTCCCTAACCGTGAACCTGACCATAAATTTATTTACCCAGAATAATGCCCGGTTTGCTGAATTATACTGCGGAAATAAAATGTTGAGAATTAATTCAGATGAAAATAAAATTGAATTCGCTAAGCGTGACCCGGCAACATTCGAAATTAAACGAAATAATTTTAAACTAACAGATGAAGGAAGACTAAGTGATGAAATAAAATTGTTTATCGATTTATTGTCAGAAGAAAAATATCCGGTAGAATTTAAATTTTCAGGAATGGCTGTTCATCATACAATCTTCCATATTATAAATGAGATTTTTGAACATTACAAAAAAGAAGTTCGATGATAATCATCCCTTTTTAAACAATATCTTCAGAAATAATCCGTTATTATAAATTACACCATTCCATTACTCAAAATGAATTCAAAAAAACAGGTTGCGAAATATCTGTTTACCGACTATATAGCTGCAGCTTTAAGCTGGACCCTATTCTATATTTTCCGTAAAGAATATATAGAACCTATGGTATTTGGTTATGATATCCCATTGGAGTTCAGCGACCGTTATTATCTCGGTTTAATGATCATACCTTTTTTCTGGTTATTTCTCTATTATCTCACCGGATATTATAAGGATGTTTACCGGAAATCCCGACTTTATGACATTGGCCAAACTTTTTTTCATTCACTTTTAGGCGTAACTATCCTGTTTTTTCTCTTAATTCTGGATGATGTTATTCAATCCTATAAAAGTTACTATTTGCTCTATAGTGTATTATTTGGATTACACTTTTTTATTACACTGATTCCCCGGCTTATTCTAACTTCACGTACCATCAATAAAATCCGCAACAAGAAAATAGGTTTTAATACCCTGTTAATTGGCAGCAATGAACAAGCCGTTGAAACCTATAAAGATATTGAAGAACAGCAACAGAGTTACGGGAACAGAGTTATTGGCTTCGTGAATATCTATCATAAAGCACATTATCAATTACAGGATCACATTCCCCACCTTGGCAGTATGAGAAGCCTGGAAAAAATCATTATGAAGTATGATATTCAGGAAGTAATTATCGCTTTAGAGGCTTTTGAACATCAGGAAATCAGTAAAATTATCAATAAACTGGGCTCCTGCAATGTAATTATAAAAGCAATTCCGAGTATGTATGATATTCTTACGGGAAAAGTAAAAATGACACAGCTTTTTGGAACCCCTCTAATTCAAATCTCACATGACCTCATGCCTGTCTGGCAAAACAACATAAAGCAGGTGCTCGATTATCTTATTTCGTTTCTGGCACTGATCCTTTTGTCTCCTCTTTTCCTGTTTCTTGCTATTGGAGTTAAGTTATCCTCTCCAGGGCCCGTATTCTATTCTCACGAGCGTATCGGAAAGTATGGCAAATCCTTTAAAATTTTGAAATTCCGCTCAATGTACCGGGAAGCAGAAAAAAACGGTCCCGAATTATCCAGAAAAAATGATGCCCGGCTTACAAACTTTGGAAGATTTATGAGAAAATACCGTCTGGATGAAATCCCAAATTTCATTAATGTTCTTAAAGGCGATATGTCCTTAGTGGGTCCCAGACCTGAGCGACAATTTTTCATCAACCAGATTATCCAAAAGGCCCCTCATTATGTACATCTGCAAAAAGTAAAACCCGGTATTACCTCCTGGGGTCAAGTTAAATATGGTTATGCTGAAAATGTTGAACAAATGATAAAAAGATTAAGATATGATATTCTATATATCGAAAACATGTCGCTGTTTGTAGACCTGAAAATAATTTTTTATACCATTTTAACCATTATCCGTGGGCGGGGGGTATAGTTTCTTCTTTTGAATCCGGGAAAAAGTGTTCACTGAGCGTTACATACTCCGCTCCTGATTTACTTAATTGACTCTCCATTAATACAACACTTTCCACATTCTGCCTCATGAATATCCTGTCCTTGTATGCTTCCATGAGCTCGCGTAAATTCTTTTTATCCTGAATTTTTTTCATCCTACCCAGTGTAAGATGCGGAGAAAAATTTTCCTTATTAAACTCAAAACCGATTTGATTTAATCCCCTGTCGACCTCCCTTTTTAACCTTTTTAATTCTTCACTTTCTTCCAATCCTACCCATAAAACCTTAGGATAAGATAAACTTCTGAAAACCCCCAGGTCCTTATACACCAACGAAAAATCTTTCATCTCCAGCGTCAGCTCCGATAGCATTTCAGAAATTGCCGGTATACCCGAATTTTCATGTTCTCCGATATAACGAAGCGTAATGTGTAAGTTATCTGTTTTTACCCACCTAATTTTCTCATCTTTCAAGAACACTTTAATTTCCTTGTAGATATCAATAAAACGAGGAGCAGGAAAAAACCGTAGGGCAACAAAAATTCTTTTCATCTGTTAAGTTAAAAACCTATCTGGCCTTTAAGTGAGCTTAGGAAAGTCAATTAAATAATAAACCTTAATCAGTTTCCGGGAAGCTTTCATTACCAGGTTTTAGTTTTTTTTTATATTTTACTGCTGTGGAACCAAAATAGGAAGATATTATGGCTAAATCAAAAAAAATTGCAATTGTTTTATCAGGCTGCGGTGTATATGACGGAGCAGAAATACATGAAGCTACACTAAGCATGTATGCCATAGCAAAAAATGGAGCAGAATATAAAATCTTCGCTCCCGATATTGAACAACATCATGTGATCAATCACATTACCGGTGAAGAAATGAATGAAAAACGAAATGTACTGATCGAGTCAGCTCGAATTGCCCGGGGAAACATCCAGTCGCTCGATAAATTTAAGGCTAAAGATTTTGATGCCCTTTTATTTCCAGGAGGATTCGGCGCTGCGAAAAATCTTTCATCATGGGCCTTAGACGGACCCGATGCCTCCATCCATTCGGAAGTGGAAAGAAGCATAAAAGAAATGCATGAAGCTGAAAAACCTATAGGAGCATTGTGTATTTCACCGGTATTACTCGGAAAAATTTTCCCTGATCTTGAATTAACCATCGGACAGGACCAGGGAACCATCGAAGCACTGGAAACACTTGGGGTAAAACATAAGAAAACCACCCACGGAGAAGTTGTGGTGGATGAAAAATATAAAGTAGCAACCACGCCCTGCTACATGCTTGATGCAACCATCGACCAGATTGGCCTGGGAGCCGAGAATTTAGTTAAGAAGCTTCTGGAAATGATTTGAGGAGAAGGGGTTGGTAGTTTTTTGACAACACATCTTTATCCGGGGATCTGATCCCCGGATATGCGAATACGCCGCTAAAATACTGCCTGCTGACTCCCCACACTAAAGCTGTCCCGACTCGATCATCAAAACAATGTTCTCGATCTGTTGATCCTCTCCCTCAGGTTCGTATTCTGATCTTAGGGTTGACCCAAATATACGGGCAATGGCTTGCCAGAATACTGCTGAAAAATTCCCTTTCAGGTCCTGTAAAACTTCATAAGTCGTATTTCCGGTTTCCCGGTCAACAAGTTTAATCAAAATTCTACCCTGAGAAATGGTCAGGTGTTTAACTTCATCTTCAAATTCTTCCCTGATTTCCTTCTCCACCTTCTTTACATGATGTTTTCTTTGAATCTCTGTCGGCATAGAAGCAAGCTCTTTATCCAGATCTTTCAATAACTTTCCGGCCATTTTGGCATAAGGATAAGCAGCTTTTACATTTCTCACCAGGCGGCGATAACGCCAATATTGCCATCGATTGCTGAAGCTTCGGGAGGGATAGATCCTTACTTCAGGTATATCTGCAATAAAAACAGTATCCTCATCAATGATCACAGATTTCAAAACCTTAGATTCACTGTCTACCCCCTTTTTCTCCTGCGCAGAAATTGTTTTTGCTGCAAGAACCAGAATCATTATGAAAATGGTATTTTTCAAAACACTGCTTTTGAATAGTAAACGGAAATATTTCCCGATTAGTTTTTCAAATATCTGAAAAATAAAGCAGCTGATCATAAAAAAACCGCCTCCCCTCAGGGAAGCGGCATGAATCTCACCTTCTTGCATTAAGGACTAATTAATGTTATAAGAAAGGCTGAGTGAAAAAGTTCTGCCCCGGAAATATTCCTGGATAATGTATTCGTTGTCCTTATAATTCAAAACTCTTCTGTTCGCTGAATTAAGGATATTCTTGATATTGAAGCTCACTGTAAAACTTTCTTGCAATCTTTTCTTGGCAACAAAGTTTAAAAGGCCTGCAGGTTTTTCATAAACATCTGGGGTTCCACTTTCACTGACCTCTGTAAGGCGCGGACCAAACAAGTTATACGAGAGTCCGCTTTCAAATCCAACAACCGGATTGACGTAGCTCAAATTCAAATTCAACAGGTAAGGAGACTGACCCTGAAATGGACGAACAGGTTCTTCAAACTCAGGATTCCTCCCTGAGATAATTTCATATTCCTCAGGATCAATATCAACTTCTGAGTATATAAGAGAAAAATTGGAGGAAAACCTGAAATCTTCCATAGCAGGACTGATAAATCCAAGCCCTTTCCTTAGCTCAAGTTCCAATCCGTAAACCTCTGCTTCAGGAACATTTATATATTTAATCTGAGGATTTGCCGAAGTCAAAATATACTGCTTAATGATTGGAAAGTTGAAATCCTTATAATATCCGCTAACTGCAATTAATTCTCCAGGTTTAGGGTAGTATTCCCACCTGAAGTCATAATTGTTGATGAGAGTCCTTTCGAGCTCAGGATTACCATTGACGATCTCCCCCCCGATAAAATCAAAGGAAGCAAAGGGAGCCATCTCTCGCATATTTGGTCTTGCAAGCGTCTGGGTATAAGAAGCCCTGAGCTTCATTTTCGGATTTAATGAGTAGATCATATTCAGCGAAGGAAGCAGGTCTCCTTTTACAATCTCACCGTAATATTGAGGTTTATTACTGGAATCAACGACAAAGTAACGGGCGCTCCGGGCATACATCTCAGTGGTTTCATAACGCGCTCCACCAACAACCTTAAATGAAGGAGTAAAATTCAGACTAAGCATTAAGTAGGCAGCAGTAAATTTTTCACCACCTGTGTATTGATTTTGTGCAATGGTTTCGTCAGTAAGATAATTCCCGAAGACCCATCTGCTTCTGGTAGAATCATACCCGGAAATTCCGGTATTTTCACTACTAAAGTATTCCTCAGGATTTCCCTCATAATTTATTCCTGCATTAAACTTCTTGATCATTTGAAAACGATTCTCATCAAAATCCCTTTGCTTATTACTGTAAAAAGCTCCGAATTTCAATTTGTTTGATGAACTTGAAGACTGAAGAAAAGGAATAGTGACATCAATTTTACCCTGTATCTGATCATCAGTCAAATCCCTGAAATAATGAAATGGCAAATCATATTCTGATGACGAAATATAGTACAGCGTATCATCCTCCTGGGGCGTGAAATCGTTTGCAAAGTATCTAAGATCAGGCTCTTGCTGACGCGATCTGATATCACTTAAACTCCAGTCAATTCGGGTATTGTTTGCAAAATTAAAGACATGTGTTCCACTCAATTTGTAAATTCTCAATTCTCTCTCTGTGAAATGCAATGATCGTGTTTCAAATATATTTGCCGAATTGGAAATCCCCCCGGGCCAGCTACCGGCAAGATATCGGTTATCACTTTGACCATCATGATTATAGACCGTTTTAAATTCAATTGAATGGTTCTTGCCAATTTTATATGCAAGATTTAGAAGACCGCTGATCTGAGCATTTTCAACTCCCCTCGAATCAGAAAAATAATAATCTTTCGTCAGCTCGGCTGCTCCCGAATCTGCAAGAAAATAAATTGCTGAAATCCCATCCTCATAATAGCTGAAATCTTTTTTATAGTTAATACCGCCAAGAAAGCCAAGCGGATTGCCAAAAAGATTAATCTGATTGCCAAGTGAGAGAGAAAAACTATTATCCAACCCGCTTCTTTTTGAATTTGGAGCCATTTGATTAAGAACTGAATTACTTGCATTATCCAGCACATTGGCAAGACTGTCATCCCTTGAAGCCCTTATATCAACTGTCCTTGTAAGAAACTGGGTAACCATGGTATCCTGAAGAATATCAGGAATAGCACGGGTTCCATCATCGTAACCTAACCAGTCAGTTTTGCCACCTTTGTGCGTTAAAAAATTATTATTTAAGGATGCCTGATCGTTAAAACCAATACCCATTGAAACATTAAATGTGAATTTATCAGGAAAGGATTTTGTTTGTATATCAACATTACCCCCGGTAAAATTACCCGGCTGATCAGGGGTAAATGTCTTGGATGTTATAATATTATCCAGGAGATTTGCAGGAATAAGATCGAGCTGAGGACTATTTTTATATGGATCAGTACCGGGCAGTTGCTGACCATCAAGCTGAGCACTGGAATAACGATCCCCGAGTCCCCTGATGAATATATCCTTCCCATTCATTACAGATACGCCCGTGATTTTTTTCATGGATTCAGCCGCATCACTTACCGCAAATCTTTTCATTTCCTCTGAAGATATTCCATCCTGAATCCCTTCCGCTTTTTTTTGCATGGCAAGCACAGCATTTTCACTGCTATTAATTTGTTTTGCTGTAACCACTACTTCTTCAATATCAATGGAAGCAGGTTCCATGAAAACATTGAGAACGGTAACATCACCTTCTTCAACTTCTACATCCTCTATAGTTTTGGTAGCATAGGAAACATAACTGATTTGAAGGTCAATTTTACCGCTTTCAACATTGGGAAGGGTAAAGTTACCTTCAAAATCCGTTATCGTACCATTATAGGTATCCTTAGTGACTACATTCACGCCAATTAAGGCCTCACCGGTTTCCTTATCCAGAATTTTTCCACGAATGGTACCTGTTTGTGAGAAAATATTCACTGAAGTGCATAAGATAAAACAGATCAATAAGAATTTTTTCAATTTCATAACCTTTCTTCAAATTAAATTAATTTTTAGTCCTTAATGTCTTTTAAAATTTAAAAGGAGAGCAGCATTCCCTGCTACTCTCCTTTAAAGCTTATTATACTACTATTTAGTAACAATCATTTTTCTGGTTATCTGGTCATTTCCTGCAGAAAGCCTGTAGAAATACATCCCTTCATTAAGTCCTGATATAGTAACACTGTGTTCGCCTTCAAACTGATATTCTCTGTTCACTACCCTTTTCACTACCTTACCTGTGATATCCAATACTACCAGGTCAACTTCCATGGCTTCCGGTAATGTATATGACACCATAGTACTGTAATTAAATGGGTTAGGATAATTTTGAGAAAGTTTAAGTCCGCTTTCTGATTTATAAACTTCAAATCCACTCAGAATATCTCCAAAGTATCCGTAGAAGTCCACTGCGGTCCAGCCAGTTGCCCAGTTTGTTTCTCCGAATGCTCCCCTGTAGTTTGCATCCAGGAAGAAAGCAACCTCAGGAATGGGGGCAACATTTTCCCATGCAGGTGATTCACTGTTAGGTCTCGGATCAAGCCCTTCATCAGCTGCACGACTGATACCTGCCAGTTTAGGATCCTCTATGCTATTATTATTATCGGTCAAATGATCGATCAGGAATTGAGCATTAGAATCTTCAGCATCTTCAGTTGCACGAAGGATACCATTACTACTGGCATCAAGCTGATCACCGGCGCCAAATCCATACCAGATATTGTTTTTGATCACAAGATCGCCACCCTCCATTCTTTCACGGCTATCTGCTCCTGAAGCGGCAGGAAGGTCTTCAACTTCAATGGCATGCTTGGCAAAATCAGTGAAGACTGAATTTACGTACATTCCGCCAGCATTATCACGGAAATGAAGAGCAGTTGAATTCTTGGTTGTTGCATCAACTCCTGAACCTAAATATGTTACATTATAAATGGTCGGTTTTGAGAAAGGTGCGGCATCATCCGGCTTAGAACCATCATGTTCTCCGCCATTATCTGCCTCATCAGTTCCCTGGATAGCAAACCAGAACTGACCCTTACCCTGCCATCCATAGTCATAGTCAAAGGCATCATCTTTATTAAAGGCAGAAACTAACCACTTCGCACTGGCAGCACCACCGAACCATTCAAAACCATCGTCATCATTTGCAATAACCTCTACATTTTCAATTACCGTTCCACTACCAACACCACCGAAGGTAAGTCCGTTGATCTCATTACCCGGACCTAATTCAGCACCACCGTGGCGGATAGAAACATACTTCATGGTACCTGAACTTTCGCTATTGTCATTTCCACCGAATTCAGCTCTTGCCTCTCCTTCGGGAATTCCTTCGATGGATTTCGTTTCAGTATCAGTACCCAGGATTCCGTTTCCAAGCAGGATAACCCCGCCCCAGAGACCACGGTCAGAAGAAGACAGATCATCAGGATCACTGACATCATCAATCTCAGCAGTGAAAATAATGGGGAACTCAGCAGAACCCTCAGCCTCTATTTTTGCACCCTTGGTAATTATCAGGGCTGATGCATTATCTCCTGAAGTTGGCACTTCTTTTCCTTTTATTACAGTTCCTGGTTGGATGGTCAATGTTCCTTCTTCGAGGAATACAAAACCATCGAGTATATAAGTTTTATCATTTGTCCATTCTGTGTCACCTGTGAGATCTGCATCGGTAACTATAACTTCGTCTGTACCAAAACCGCCATCAATGCTGCCGAATATACCATAAGCATCAAGAGCAGTCCATTGTGCAGCCCAGTTGGCAAAACCAAAGGCACCGCGGAAATCAGCAGTAGAAAAGAATTCATCATCTGCAGGAAGTGCGGTTGCACCAGAAAGTACAGGTGAACCTGCTTTCGGACGTGGATCAAGACCTTGATCTGTCATGCGGCTGATGCCACGAAGCATAGGATCTTCAATAGTGTTATCATTTCCTGATAGATGATCAACAAGGAATTGTGCATTGGCATCTTCTGCATCTTCAGTGGCACGAATAATTCCATTTGTTCCGGTACTTAACTGATCTCCCGAACCAAAACCATACCAGATATTGTTCATAATCTTAAGGTCCCCGGCTTCCATCCTCTGACGGCTGTCTGTCCCTGAAGCAGCAGGAAGATCTTCGACTTCAATAGCATGCTTGGCAAAATCGGTGAAGATTGAATTTGCATACGTACCACCGGCGTTGTCACGGAAATGAAGTGCAGTTGAATTCTTGCTTTCTGCATCAACACCAGAACCAATATAAGTAACATTGTATATGGTCGGATTTGAGAATGGTGCAGCATCATCAGGCTTGGATCCATCATGCTCACCGCCATTGTCTGCTTCATCACTTCCCTGGATCACAAACCAGAACTGTCCTTTACCTTCCCAGCCGTAGTCGTAATCAAAAGCATCATCCTTGTTAAAAGCAGAAACTAACCATTTTGCACCAACAGCACCGCCAAACCATTCAAAACCGTCATCATCATTTGCAATAACCTCAACATGTTCAATGACAGTTTTACTACCTACTCCGCCGAATGTAAGTCCGTTAATCTCATTACCCGGACCTAATTCAGCACCTCCGTGACGGATGGATACATATTTCATTGTACCTGAGTTGTGTTCATTATCGTTACCTCCGAAGATGGCACGATCCTCTCCCTCAGGAATACCTTCAATACTTTTCGTTTCCGTATCTGTTCCCAGTACCCCGTTACCAAGGAGGATAACACCACCCCAGAGGCCGCGATCAGAATATAACAAATCAGTATTATCACTTACATCATCAATCTCAGAAGTGAAAATGATAGGAAGTTCAGGGCTCCCAACTGCATTTATTTTTGCATTTGTAGTGATGATAAGGGCAGAAGCATTGTCTCCAGTTGAAGGAACTTCTTTTCCCTTAATAACTGTACCGGGTTCAATTGACAGGGTTCCCTCTTCAAGAAATACAAAACCGTCAAGGATATAAGTCTTATCATTTGTCCAGGTTGTTGAACCATTTAGATCATCGTCGGAAACATAAACTGTGGTTGCTCCAAATCCTCCATCCAGATCCCCGAAATATCCATAAGCATCTATTGCTGTCCATTGTGTTGCCCAGTTGGAATAACCGAAAGCACCACGAAAATCAACATTGGTGAAGAAATCATCATCGGCAGGAACTTCTGACAGTCCGCTGAAAAGAGGGCTTCCTGCCATCGGACGAGGATCAAGCTGCTCATCAGTAATACGGCTGATTCCCCTTAACATCGGATCTTCAATAGAATTATTGTTGTTTGAAAGATGGTCAATCAGAAACTGGGCATCCGGATCTTCAGCATCCTCGGTTGCACGAATGACACCATTACTACTGGCATCAAGCTGATCACCGGCGCCAAATCCATACCAGATATTGTTTTTGATCACAAGATCGCCACCCTCCATTCTTTCACGGCTATCTGCTCCTGAAGCGGCAGGAAGGTCTTCAACTTCAATGGCATGCTTGGCAAAATCAGTGAAGACTGAATTTACGTACATTCCGCCAGCATTATCACGGAAATGAAGAGCAGTTGAATTCTTGGTTGTTGCATCAACTCCTGAACCTAAATATGTTACATTATAAATGGTCGGTTTTGAGAAAGGTGCGGCATCATCCGGCTTAGAACCATCATGTTCTCCGCCATTATCTGCCTCATCAGTTCCCTGGATAGCAAACCAGAACTGACCCTTACCCTGCCATCCATAGTCATAGTCAAAGGCATCATCTTTATTAAAGGCAGAAACTAACCACTTCGCACTGGCAGCACCACCGAACCATTCAAAACCATCGTCATCATTTGCAATAACCTCTACATTTTCAATTACCGTTCCACTACCAACACCACCGAAGGTAAGTCCGTTGATCTCATTACCCGGACCTAATTCAGCACCACCGTGGCGGATAGAAACATACTTCATGGTACCTGAACTTTCGCTATTGTCATTTCCACCGAATTCAGCTCTTGCCTCTCCTTCGGGAATTCCTTCGATGGATTTCGTTTCAGTATCAGTACCCAGGATTCCGTTTCCAAGCAGGATAACCCCGCCCCAGAGACCACGGTCAGAAGAAGACAGATCATCAGGATCACTGACATCATCAATTTCAGCAGTGAAAATAATCGGCTTTCTGGGGCTACCCACAGCATTGATCATCGCATCTTTAGTAATAATAAGGGCAGAAGCATTGTCTCCGGTACTGGGATTCTCCTTCCCTTTAATTACAGTACCCGCTTCAATGGTCAGGGTTCCCTCTTCCAGAAATACAAA
This sequence comes from uncultured Bacteroidaceae bacterium, assembly GCA_964595055.1. Taxonomy (GTDB): domain Bacteria; phylum Bacteroidota; class Bacteroidia; order Bacteroidales; genus CAYRTD01. Next base: position 25,535 of record CAZQOV010000009.1, read on the forward strand.
ACCATCCAGCATGTATACCGTATCGGAATACCATGTTGTAGAAGCGGTCAGATCGGCATCGGTTACCGTTACCACCTCCTGTGAAAAACCCAGTTGAAAAACTGAGATTAAAATAAGCGACAGGATAAAATTTTTTTTCATTTTGTTCTTTGTTTTTGATTTGTAATTCTCATCTCTTGAATCCGGTACAAATAAACCTCAACTATATTAGATGAGTGTGATGTAAGGATTATTTCTACCTTATGGAAAGTTTAAATTAGTATTAAACGCAGGTAACATTTTTTTAACTTGTTGCGCAACGAAAATAAATTTGAACATTACATGAATTATTGTTGTTCAAATTCTTTACGTAAATGCCATTCTTCTATAATAAAAGGATCAATAAAAGAGGAATTGGTATTTGTTTCATTCAGTAATTTTTAACTTTACAGCCATTAAAGCAAAAGTTTTATGAGCAACCCGAACAACAGGCAATACACAAATGGTGAGATTACCGTTTTTTGGAGGCCCTCCAAATGCATACACGCTACCACATGTTTCCGTGAATTATTAGATGTTTATAATCCTCGAAAACGACCTTGGGTGAATATGGATGGCGCCTCAACGGAAAAAATCATTGAAGTAACAGATAAATGCCCTACCCAGGCCATATACTGGAAATTTAATAAAGACCTGACAGAAGAAGAGAAGGCAAATAATTACAGAAAAGAAGGCGTTGACGAAGAAGTTAATCCGGAGACACTGCATGAAGAGAAAAAAAAGGAAGCAGAATCAACATTGCAGATCATGCCCAACGGCCCTATTCTTATTGAAGGTGACTTCAAAGTTATAGGTCCTGATGGTGAGGATCTCAAAACGATGGTTATGACATCCTTTTGCCGATGTGGAAATTCAAAAAGCCAGCCTTTTTGCGATGGCACTCACAGAGTTGTTGGCTTTAAAGATAAATAAAATAATTTGCTATGACTACCCTATGTAAAGTTATTAAGAATGGGCCCCTCGAAGTAAGCGGTAATTTTGAAATAACCGGGACGGACGGTAAAAAAATAAAGCTTCAGGGACCAGTTTATCTCTGCCGGTGCGGGGATTCAAAAAATAAACCCTTCTGCGACGGAGCTCATGGCCGAAATAATTTTCAAGGCTAAATCTCATTGATGAATTATATTTGCATCCTGATTATTCATCGCCATGAATGAAAAAATCAACATCTCCGTTTGTTCTGAAGTTGGTGAACTTGAGACTTTGATTCTGCATAGGCCCGGACCCGAAGTAGAAAACATGACTCCCATGAATGCAGAACGGGCGCTATACAGCGATATCTTAAACCTCTCGGTGGCAAGAAAAGAATATTCCCAGCTTAGTTGCATCCTCACACGCTTTGCGAATACCATTTACCTAGAGGATTTATTAAAAGATATCCTCGAGGATAATGGGGTGAAAGATAAACTCATCCGAAAAATCTGTCAAAATGAATGCATTACCGATACTACAGATGAGCTCTTATCCTTGACAGCCGAAGAACTCTCAAGACAATTAATCGAAGGGGTACCCCTTAAAAGGGATAGCCTTACCAATTATCTCAGCAATAACAATTATTCCCTGAGACCCTTGCATAATTTCTTTTTTACACGCGATAGTGCAGTGGCTGTATACGACAGAATGTTAATCGCAAGTATGGCAAACCGGGTGAGAGAAAGAGAAGCATTTATCATGCATAGCCTATTCGACCATCATCCAGCTTTCAAAACAACTACCATGAGTAAATCCGGGTATCCTCTTCCTTCTGAAAAAATAAACATGGAAGGTGGGGATATTCTGATCGCACGAAAAGATATTATTCTTATGGGAATAGGCCCAAGGACAACCTCGCAGGGAGTAGATTTTCTTTTAAACCGTTTAAAAGAAAAAAAGCAGAAACAACACGTAATTGTCCAGGAATTGCCCCATAAGCCGGAATCGTTCATTCATCTCGACATGGCTTTTACCTTTCTGGACACAAATGCCTGCATGGTTTATGAACCACTGATAATTAAGCCAAACCGCTACGCAACCGTACACATCACCCTGGATAATGGCAAGGTAACTTCCATAAAAGGAGTCAAACATATACCCGGCATACTTGATGAATTGGGTATGCCCCTGGATATCTGTTATTGTGGAGGTAAAAAAGATTCCATCATACAGGAGAGAGAACAATGGCACAGTGGAGCTAACTTCTTCGCCATTGCCCCGGGAAAAGTCATTGCCTACAGCAGAAACGTCTATACCCTCGAAGATGTGAATAAGAACGGGTATGAAATTATCCGGGCAAAGGACGTACTTTCCGGAAAGATCAATCCCGAAGACTATAAAAAGTATGTAATCACCATCGAAGGGTCTGAACTTTCCCGCGGTGGTGGTGGAGCGAGGTGTATGACGATGCCTCTGAGGAGAAAAGAAATATAAACCTATTTCCCGGGGCTCTGACCCATCGTGCTTACCCTCCACACGACAGGACCGCAGGAAATCATAAGCTGAGCTTCCTCCACCAGACTCAGACCTTCGGCTTCCATCTGGAATCAATTTTTCGCTATGCTCCTGATCTGTTCACGTGTCGCCCATTTTCAATAGAACCTCAATTCTACATCGCAGGGAAAAGGATTCAGCAACCGGGCTAAGGCTTCATCAAAAAATCACCGCAGGCACACGGTTTTTTGGCTGGAGAAAGTGAAAAAATTCCTTTTCCTGTAACAAATGCTCATCTGAACCGTCTGACAGATATAATTTCTGAAAAATATGCTTAGAAACTACTTTCTGATCAATATCCGCAATTTCATCAGACATTGGAGTTATTCTATCATTAATCTATTAGGTCTTACGATTGGATTAACTGCCGTGATCATCATAATGATCTATGTATTCCATGAATTCAGTTACGACCGTTTCCATAAGGAACCGGAAAGCATTTACCGGATCGTAACAGACATTAACATGGCAGGCAATGAGCAATCTTTCGCTCTTACCCAGACTCCCCTTCCCCCGGAAATCAACAGAAGATATCCTGAAATTACTTCATATACAAGAATCTACCGACCATGGAACTCCATTCTCGTAGCGAAGGAAGATCAAAAATTCTATGAGAAAAAATTGATTTATGCAGATTCCGGATTTTTTAAAACATTTGACTTCAAACTTTTACAGGGAAATCCTGATATTTTACTCAACCGGCCTTATACCCTGGTTCTGACCCAATCAATGGCCAAAAAATATTTTGGTAATCAGGATCCTGTGGGAAAAACACTGAGCATTAATAACAGACATGATTATGAGATCATGGGCATTATGGAAGACCCGCCATCCAACTCCCATTTCAGTTTTTCCGCTATTCTTTCATTTTCTACCTTTTACGAAGGAAGTAGCGCAAAATGGATGAACGTCTGGGAAGGCAATATCAATTATTTCGGTTACATCCGGGTGAGGCCAGGGACCTCTGTGGACGAACTGGAAAAAAAAGTTAATGAGACGGTACAGGAGAAAGCCGGCCAGGCTTTCAACGATTACGGGTTCACACTCTATTCTCACCTGCAGCCAATTACAGACATTCATTTAAAATCAGATTTTGAATATGATATACAACCTCATGGAAATATCACAAATGTCTATGTATTCATTGTCATCGCTTTTGTTATCCTTATCATTGCGGCCATAAACTTTATGAATCTTTCCACTGCCAGGTCAGCCAACCGCGCAAGAGAGGTGGGTATTAGAAAAGTGAATGGAGCAAGAAAGCGGATGCTGGTCCTCCAGTATATCAGTGAATCGGTAATATATTCACTAATGGCCTTTATTCTGGCATTGGTACTTACAGAATTTCTGCTCCCGGGTTTTAGCAGATTAATAAACCGGGAACTCCATTTCTCGATCAGCCAGAACGCAAAATACTTTCTCGTTTTTCTATTCATCTCCATATCAATTGGCATTGCGGCCGGACTCTATCCTGCCTTCTACCTGTCGAATTTCAAAGCTATCAAGGTATTAAAAGGAGAAGTAACCCGGGGAAAATCCGGAGTTTTTTTCCGGAATGTGCTGGTTGTTGTCCAATTCACCATCTCTGTAGTTCTGATTATCGGGACGATTATTGTTTTCCAGCAAATCTCTTACATTAATAACAAGGACCTTGGATTTAACCACGAAAGTGTAATTATTGTGCCTTTGAGAAACAATGATCTGACCAGGGATTATAAATCGGTAAAAGAAAGAATTGAAAAAATCCCGGGTGTGATTGGAAGTACAGCTTCTCAAAACTTTCTGGGCAATGAATTTAGCGGAAATGCATACCGGTTTAAAGGAATGGCTCCAAATGAAAATATATTGATGAATTTCATTGATGTAGATGATGAGTATATTGATCTTTTTGAAATGAGGATCAAGAAAGGAAGAGACTTTTCCGAGGAATTTGGAACAGATAAGGATGCGGTTTTGATGAATGAGGTTGCGGTTAAATATTCCGGTCTGGAAAATCCGGTAGGAGAATTCCTGTGGGGACCAGATTCTTCGAAAAAAGAAATTATTGGTGTAGTTGAAAATTTTCATTTCGGCTCTCTTCATAAAAATATTGAGCCCTTAATCATTGCACATGACCCAAACCGGTTTAATTATTTAAATATCAAACTCGAAAATTCCAAGCTTAAGGAGACGCTTGATAAGCTTTCAACAGAATGGCAAATAATAGATCCGGACAGGCCTTTCGATTATTTTTTCCTGGAAACAAGCTTTGAAGAAATGTATCAGGAAGAGAAACGGCTGGGTAGCACCTATTTCTACTTTTCACTCCTGGCCATTATAATTGCGCTATTAGGTCTGTTTGGTCTTTCCTCTTTTATTACAGAACAACGAACCAGGGAAATCAGCATAAGGAAAGTTCTGGGAGCAAGTTCAAAAATAATTGTCTTAAATCTTTCGTCCGGCTTTATGCTTTTGGTGATGATTTCAAATCTGATCGCATGGCCTTCGGCCTGGTTTCTGATGAAAAACTGGTTAGATAATTTTGCGTACCGTATAGAACTGAATCCATGGCCATTCATTGCTGCAACCTTGTTATCACTGCTCATTTCTTTCCTTACCGTAAGCGTTCAATCTTATAAAGCCTCAGTAGCCAATCCGGCAAACCAATTGCGTTACGGGTAAAAATGAATTACCCGCACCAAATAATTTAAACCATCGCCTTTACCCTTTCTGCAGCTTCCTGCAGCGTTATAGCCGAATAAACCTTCAACCCGGAATCATCAATAAGCTTTTTCCCTTCTTCAGCATTTGTTCCCTGCAGGCGCACTATTACCGGAACTTTGATATCTCCTATGGAATGGTAAGCATCCACTATCCCCTGGGCTACACGGTCACAACGGACAATGCCGCCAAAAATATTAATAAGGATGGCTTTTACATTGGGATCTTTAAGAATAATCCTGAACCCAGCCTCCACGGTTTCAGCATTAGCGGTGCCTCCAACGTCGAGAAAATTAGCAGGATCGCCACCTGAGAGTTTGATGATATCCATGGTGGCCATGGCAAGACCGGCACCATTTACCATACAGCCAACATTCCCGTCCAATTTGACAAAATTCAGATCATGCTTTGAAGCTTCAACCTCCGAAGGATCCTCTTCACTCAAATCGCGCATCTCAGCAAAATCAGGATGCCTGAAGAGCGCATTATCGTCAAGGTTTACCTTTGCATCGGCTGCCAGCACCAGATCATCGGAGGTTTTAAATACCGGATTAATTTCAAATAAAGAGGCATCCGATTCCGTATAAGCTTTATATAAGGCAAACACAAACTTTACCATTTGTTTAAAAGCTTTCCCTTCCAGTCCCAGGTTGAAAGCTATCTGACGTGCCTGAAAAGCAAGCAATCCGGTTTTGGGATCCACTTCCTCTTTAAAAATCAAATGGGGAGTGTTTTCTGCTACCGTTTCAATATCCATACCTCCTTCGGTTGAATACATAATAATATTCTTTCCGGTATCCCGGTTTAAAAGTACACTCATGTAAAACTCACTGATTTCACTCTCTCCAGGATAAAATATGCCCTGCTCAATCAACACCTTGTTCACAATTTTCCCTTCCGGACCCGTTTGATGGGTTACAAGAGTCATTCCCAAAATTTCTTTGGTGAAGGTTTTGACCTCTTCAATTGATTTTGCAATTTTAACTCCGCCACCTTTACCTCGGCCTCCGGCATGTATTTGAGCTTTTACTGCCCAAGTATCTGCATGGGTTTGAATTTGTATTTTTTTTGCAGCATCAACGGCAGCTTCCGGAGAATCAGCAACATACCCTGCCGGAACCGCTACTCCGGCATCTCTCAATACAGACTTCGCCTGGTATTCGTGGATATTCATAATAGTATCTTTAAAATTCAATCAACGAAAATATCCATTTTTTTTCATATAACTAAGAGAATAATAGATATTTTAGTACATGAGTAAATACACAACCATGAGAAAATTACGAAATGAAGAGTTAAAAAGGATAAGCATAGAAGAATTCAAAGAAGCTGAGAAAATACCCCTGACCGTTGTTCTCGATAATATAAGAAGCTTAAATAATATCGGCTCGGTATTCAGAACCTGTGATGCTTTTCGTATCAAAAGAATTTACCTTTGTGGCATAACGGCAAGGCCACCTCACAAAGATATCCATAAGACTGCTCTCGGAGCAACCGAATCGGTGGCATGGGAATATGAAAAAGAAACTTCAGAGCTGATAAAAAAATTAAAAGATTCAGGATATAAGGTATTTTCAGCTGAACAAACCGATAAGAGCATATCCCTTGAAGAACTGTCATTATCGGCCGGAGAAAAATATGCACTTGTATTCGGCCATGAGGTGAAGGGAGTAGATCAGAAGGTTATTGATCTGAGCGATGGCTGTATTGAAATCCCTCAGTTTGGAACAAAACATTCACTAAATATTTCAGTAAGCGCTGGAATTATTCTATGGGAAGTGTTCAAAAAACTCCGAAAATAACATCATTTTTTTGCTTAAATGGGGATAAATAAAAAAGCCGTCCCGGTTATCGGAACGGCCCTTAATTAAAAAGTTCAATAACTATTCAACCAAATTTTTAAAGCTGTCATTTTCAAAATATTCAGCAAAAACGATATCTTTTTTCGCTCTCTCCTTCATCTCTGCATCCATATCAAATGCCATTTCTAGGCTGTCAAACACGAGCTCATCTTTATCCTGACGAGCAGCTATAACCGCTTTCACATAATATTTTTCAGCACTTTCCTTATCCGTATTATTAATGGTAGTAAGGGCAGCATCATAGTCATCCTGTAACAATTTAGCCAGTGCTGCATTCACGGAACTGGTGTTGCCAAAATAATTTTCTGCAGCCCCATAATCCCCTTGCATAATTTTTATGATACCGAGATTATAATTAACTACATCACCAGCACCCATGGAAGCCTGAAATAATTCTTCCGCTTCTTCAACATTTCCCTGCATCAGGGCTACCACACCCAAATTGTTATTGACAACATCATTATCCATGATATCTTTTGCTCCTTCAAACGCTTCACCCGCTTCTTCTGCTTCACCCATCAGCACATAAACATAACCAATATTGTTCGCAGCTCTGAAGCATTTGGGGAAATTCTCATGAGCTTTTTTGTAGATCGCTAGTTTGGTTCCCAGATCTTCATAAAGTGTGGCTGCATAAAGCACTTCTTCGAGATCAAGGCTATCGGGATCTGTTGACCATACCTGCTGAATTTCCGCATCTGACAAACCAATATTTTCCGCATCAACAACAAATTTTGATCTTCTGAGTTCGGGAAGAACATCTTCGGCAAGTACTTCAAAAGCAGCAGCAAGATTCTTGATTTCCTGTTCCCTCACCTCAGGATCGGAGTACATGGAAAGTACGCGCAGGATGAGTTCTTTATCAGGAACATCTGATTTTTCCAGTTCTTCTTTAAACCCTTCCCAGTCTTCCGCTGTATAATTCATGGCAAGAAAACCCTCTTTCGCTGAAGATTCAAGTTCTGCTCTTTGAGCTTCCCTGTCAAAATATCTTTTTGCTGATTCCTGCCTGTCTTCGGCCAGCTTGTCGTTAAAATCATAGGGACCATCGGGAGATGCATAAGCGTGTAATTTCATTCCTTTAAGATTGATTCTCTCATCCTGCTCGGCCTTCTTGAGATACTCACTCAGACCTTCCATATCCTCTTTGGTAACCTCTGCGTCTCTTACATTGCTCCTGTTGATTATATAATGAATATCAGCCTTATAGGAATCCGGTGTTATTCTTTCATATTTATCACCTATCATAACAGGTTTTGGATCAACAACTACGAGCTTAGGAGTGGTAACAATACCGTCGGCTATCTTATAGTCGTCAAATGTCATCGTATTTCCTTTGAGCTCTGCATCTACTCTTATCACAAGGTCTGACTTCATCATATCCTCACTGTACGGAACAGTTCCTGTGTAGCTAACAGATCCGCCATCCTGACTAATTACCTGGTTATTGGCTTCCACTTTTTCACCCTGCACTTTCTTTGGTTCGTATGCTGTTTCTCCACCCTCGTATTTCAATACCGGTGTTAAAGTAAGAATCGCATTTTTATTGAAATATTTTTCAGGATATTTCACATCGACTTTAACATCAACCTCATCTGCGTGTAATTCTAGAGGATCAGGGGTGACCTGGTAGGAAACATCTCCTGTATTTTCCTGCATTTTATTGAGACCACCACAACTACTTAAGAAAAATGCGGTAACAGCAAAAAGCGCTAAGTAATTTAATTTTTTCATAATGCACTGGTTATTAGTTATTGATTTAAAATTCGTTAACTATTTAAAATATCCTACAAACTTAACAATGTTTTTTGGTAAAAACAAGCCCTCATGGGCATTTCATTCAGATATCCTTGTGATTCCATAATCATATTCCCGCCCAAAAATATAATTTTTTATGGAATTATAATCCTTTTTATTATTAATAAAATTCAAATTTCGTACGTCAATAATAACAATTTTTAACTTATCTGCCATTTTAAAGGAATTGAAATAACCTTCCTGAACCTTTAACAAATAATCCCTGGAAATAGTTTTTTCATAATCCCTTCCTCTTTTTCTGATATTCTCAATTAACTGATCCACATCGGCATGTAAATATACATACAAATCAGGTTTTGGAAGGTTCTGAAGAATAATATTAAACAATTGCCGGTACAATCTGTATTCATCTTCAGCCAAAGTTATTCCGGCAAATATGAGGGATTTCGAGAAGTAATAATCGGCTATGCTGAGCGGAGCAAACATATCCCGGTTACTCAACTCTTCTTTATGCTGCTTATAACGATCGGCCAGGAAAGAAAGCTCCAGCGGAAAAGAATACCTTTCCGGTTGATGATAAAATTTGGGTAAAAAAGGATTATCTTCAAACTGCTCATAGATAGCCCTGGCTCCTAATTCCAAAGATAATTTTCTCACCAGGGAAGTTTTACCCGCTCCGATATTTCCTTCAATGACTAAATAATTCAAACTGCTGCCCCCCACCAGATATTTATTTTAAAGTCCTGTTAAAAAAAATTTCGTGCACGTAAGCTATCCCCTCAATGCTGCAGGCCGGGTTAAAATCTGCATGGCTCACTTTGCAAATCGTCCCGGACAGTGCGCATCTCCGTGCACTGCCGGGATTGCTTGTCGGAGAGACCATGCTATTCATATTCCGGAACGAAATTCATATTGTAAAAGGCAAAAGCCCATTTATCAGCATATTCATCAATAGTTTTCGAAACCGGTTTACCGGCTCCATGACCAGCATCTGTTTCTATTCGAATCATAACAGGATTATCGCCTTTATATACTTCCTGAAGGGTGGCGATATATTTAAATGAATGTGCAGGCACCACTCTGTCATCATGATCAGCAGTGGTAACAAGAACTGCAGGATAATCCGCATTTTCTCTGATATTATGCAAAGGAGAATATTTATAAATATAGGCAAACTGATCGGGATCGTCACTTGAACCATAATCAGTAACCCAGTACTTCCCTATGGTAAACTTATGAAAACGAAGCATATCCATCACCCCTACAGCCGGCATGGCAACAGCAAAAAGCTCAGGCCTTTGATTGATTACAGCACCCACCAGAAGTCCTCCGTTCGACCCACCGAAAATGGACAGCCGTTCAGAAGAGGTATAATCTTCATCTATCAGGTATTCAGCAGCAGCAATAAAATCATCAAATACATTTTGCTTATTAAAAATGGTACCGGCCTGATGCCAGGCTTCTCCGTATTCTCCTCCTCCTCTGATATTTGCAAGTGCATAGACTCCGTTATTTTCAAGCCAGATCAGATTTCTTACGTTGAATGACGGGGTATAGGTAATATTAAAACCACCATAGCCATAAAGCAAAGTGGGACGGTTGCCGTCAAGTTCCATGTCTTTCTTATGTACGATAAACATCGGAACTTTGGTGCCATCTTTACTTTCATAAAAAATCTGCTTTGTGGTGTAAATATCGGTTTCAATATCGACTTCGGGTTTAAATATCAGCTCGGAAGTATTCTCTTCTGCATCATACCTATAAATTTCGGTGGGTACAGTGAAAGAAGTAAAAGCATAAAATGCTTCATTGCTTTTTTTGCGGGCGGTGATCCCGGTAACCGTTCCCAGTTCAGGCAACTCAATTTCATGCATTTTTTTTCCGTTTGAAGAATATACTTCAACAAGGCTATGAGCATCTTTCTCATACTGAACGATAAATTTATCCCCGGCCTGCTTGCATGATTTCAACACCCGATTCGGATTTTCAGCAATCAGTTCTTTCCAGTTTTCCTCCTCTGGTTTCTGCAAATTCACTCCAATTACCCGATACAT
>CAZQOV010000010.1:0-35525 GCA_964595055.1 uncultured Bacteroidaceae bacterium
ACAGGATTTCTTACGCAGATCTGGTGGAAATTGGAATTTCCAATCCGGAAAACACCAGGATTTATGGCTACGGGGGGGAAAGACTGCCTGAAGACTCGAGAGAAGGCAATCAAAATGAATGGATTGAAGTTCCGGTTTATTTAGAAAAGGGTCAGGATGATTTATTTAATAATGGGGATTACTTGTTGTTCTATGCCTTAGGTTCAGTTGAATGGGAATACAGTGAAGCAGACAGTTATTTTCATCATGAAAAGAATCCGTATTCAGATTACGGATATTATTTTATCACTTCCGGGGATACCCCGGCAGCATCTCCGGAAGAGCACAGGAATCCAGAAACCTTACCTGATTATGTCAGTCAAAGTTATGATGCTTTTGTTTATCATGAACTGGATGATGTTAATCTTATTAAATCCGGTAAAGAATGGTATGGAGAAATTTTTGATGGAACTACAGAGCGGACGTTCTCGTTTACCATTCCGTTTCTGGAGAAAGATTCTCCTGTTCGCTTGAAGACAAACTTGCTGGGCCGTTCAAAAAGTGATAGCCATTACCTGATATCCCTTAATAATATTCCGATTGATACAGCCAGGATCAGAAGTACAAATCTCGGGGATTATACGGCTGTTTTTGCTTATCAAAGTTCGGAAATATATTCCTTTAATTCTCTGTCTGAAAATTTAAATGTAAAGCTTGAGTTTTTAAAACCTGATCCGACAGCCCAGGGATGGCTTGATTATCTTTCAATTAATGCCAGGGCTGAGCTGAATTTCTCCGGTAATCAGCTTCAATTCCGGGATCGCAGGACTTTAACCTCTTCTGTTGCAGAGTTTCAAATTGAAGGAGCAACACCCTCAATGCAGGTTTGGGAAGTATCTGAATACCCTGATATTAAACAGATTCAGGGAGTCTCAACGGGGAATAAGTTCACTTTTAAAATTAATGGTGGAAAAATCCATGAGTTCATTGCCTTTGATCCCAAAGGGGATTTTCCTGAGGTCAGCTTTGATGGGGAAAGAACAGGAAAAGTAATGAATCAAAATCTTATGGGAGGCGGGCATCCCGATCTCATTATTGTCAGTCATGAGGATTTCATTCCCCATGCTGAAGAACTCGCGGAATATCGCAGAATTCATAATGATCTGGAAGTGCTGGTGACCACCCCGCAAGAAATATACAATGAATTTTCTTCGGGCCGACCTGATGTTACAGCCATTCGGAACTTTTTACAATATCTGTACCTGGGGGCAGGTGAGGATGAAGATCTGAAACCCCAATATTTACTTTTGTTTGGAGACGGATCCTATATTTTTAAATCCGATAATCCTAATGATGGGAATTTTGTGCCTGCTTATCAGTCTGATAATAGTCTCTCCCCGGTTTCTTCTTTTGTAACGGATGATTTTTACGGACTTCTGGATGAAGGTGAAGATATAAGAAGCGGGCTGCTGGATATAGGAATAGGCAGATTACCCGTTTCAAGTGTTGAGGAAGCTGAACGTATTGTTGAAAAAATTAAGGGGTATGAATCTCCGGAAAGACAGGGAGAATGGAGAAATTCAATGGTTTTTGTCGGAGATGACGAGGATAACAATATTCATTTCAATCAGGCGGATGAACTGGCCAGATATGTGGAGAATAATTACCCTGCTTTCAATGTGAATAAAATATTCCTGGATGCCTACCAACAGGTTTCCACACCTGTAGGCCAGCGTTATCCGGATGTTAATAAAGCGATTAACGATCAGATTAATAAAGGAGCGCTCATCATTAACTATACCGGACATGGCGGAACGAAGGGATTGGCTGATGAGAGGATCCTCGGCGTAAATGATATACGTTCATGGAAGAATAATGGAAAGTTACCCCTTTTTATGACTGCCACCTGCGAATTTAGCCGGTTTGATGATCCCGAGCTGCTTTCTGCTGGCGAAGAGGTGATTTTAAGTCCCGGGGGAGGCGGAATAGCTCTGTTTACTACTACCAGACTCGTCTATGCAGGACCAAATCATGTATTGAATGAGAAATTTTATGAAATCGTTTTTGAAAAAAATGAGGAAAGGAAGAATTATTGCCTCGGGGATATCATGAAGTATAGCAAGAATAATGCCGGTGTAGGTATAAACAAGAGGAATTTCACCCTCTTAGGTGACCCGGCTATGCGATTGACATACCCATTTCATAATATCGTTGCCGATTCGATTAATAAATCTCTTATACGGGCGGGCCAAGATACCCTTCGTGCACTTTCGGAAGTAAGGATTGCCGGTCATATTCAGGATTCTGAAGGGAAGCTTTTGGATTCCTATAACGGTATTATTTATCCCATTGTATATGATAAACCTGCTGAACAAACTACCCTTGCTAATGACGGAGGGTCGAAAAAGACCTTCAAGGTGAGGAATAATATTTTATATAAAGGTAAGGCAACAGTGGAAGATGGATTCTTTAACTTTTCCTTTATGGTTCCCAAGGATATAAATTATGCTTATGGTCCCGGTAAGATCAGCTTTTATGCCACTGATAGCATAAGAGATGCCTCCGGAGCCTTTTTGGATTTTGTTGTCGGGGGATCTGATCCGAATCCAGAGATGGATTTTGATGGGCCAGAAGTTTCTGTTTATATGAACAATAATTTTTTTGAAGAAGGTGGAATAACCAATGAAGAACCGGTTCTTTTTGTTGAGCTTTATGATGAGCAGGGGATAAATACCACCGGCAATGGAATCGGACATGATATAACCGCTACGCTTAATGGTGACACCCAAAATAGTATTGTCCTGAATGAATATTACCAGTCAGATCTGGATAGTTACCGGAGCGGGACCATAGTTTATCCCTTGAATAATCTGGATGAAGGTAAATATTTGGTAGAGGTAAAAGTTTTTGATATTTTTAATAATTCATCTACCGGATCAACTGAATTCGTAGTGACCAGGTCTGATGATATGCTCCTGCAGAATTTAAAAAATTACCCCAACCCCTTCAAAGAAAGCACCTATTTTAGCTTTGAGCATAATAAGTCTGATCAGAATCTGGAAATTACCATCGATATTTTCGATATGAGCGGCGCTCTTGTACGCACCCTGAAAGCAAAAGAGTATGGAAGTGGTTTCCGATCTCAACCTGTTTTCTGGAATGGTAAAAATGAAAGCGGGAACCAAAGCCGTCAGGGAGTTTATCTCTACCGCATCCGAGTATCAAGTTCAGATGGAAAAGAAGCCGTTGAAACCGGAAGATTAATTATTTTGCGTTAGAATGTAATTTTTTTCTACATAATCAGTTATTAAGTTACTGTTTAGGGTTTTTATTCTGTGAAGTTTTAAATATTATTGCTAATCAGATAATTACCTCTTAAAAAAATGTGTTAACAATTGTAATTAACAGACAGCACTTTTCGTTTTTTCTGTTATATTTGCTGTCGCAAAATGTAAAAAAGAATGTTTTTTAAATTGAATTTGAAAAAATTACTTATTCTGTTTAGCATTACAGGGATACTCATAACTGCTTCATACGGGCAGATAACTACGGGTGAACTGACCGGAGAAATAAACGTCATACAATCTGCTGTCCCTTTTTTAACCATTGCTCCTGATTCTCGATCAGGTGCTATGGGTGATGTGGGTGCTGCCACAGCTCCCGACATAAATTCGCAGCACTGGAATCCTGCGAAATATGTTTTCATGGAAGGGCAGGGAGGAGCAGCCCTTTCTTATACCCCCTGGTTGAGGAGGCTTATTCCTGATATTAATCTGGCATATCTGGTAGGATACAAAAAACTCGACGGATTACAGGCCGTCTCTGCATCATTACGATACTTTTCACTAGGTAATATAGTTTTTACGGATATCTACGGTCAGGCTCAGGGTCAATTCAACCCCAATGAGTTTGCCATTGATCTGGGATATTCCCGGCTGTTCTCTGATAATTTTTCAGGAGCAATCTTATTTCGCTTTATACGTTCAGACCTTACCGGAGGCAAATACGTTGGGGATATCGATTCAAAGGCAGGAATAGCGGTTGCCTCCGATATTGCCTTTTATTATACCAATGATATTGATCTGGGAGTAAATGATGGACGCTTATCATTGGGTACGAATATCTCCAATATGGGGAATAAGATTTCTTATACCGAAACCCAGGAACCGGCTTTTCTTCCCATTAACTGGAGGCTTGGCGGAAACCTGGATATAGAAGTAGACGATTATAATAGTTTTTCTTTTGCCCTTGACCTGAATAAACTGCTGGTACCAACGCCGCCAATTTATAGTGAAACAGACGAGTACTCGGTTCTGCATGGAATGAACCCCAATGTAAGTGTGCCATTAGGTATCCTTCAATCTTTTTATGATGCCCCAGGGGTAGAATTAGAAGATGGTACCCGGAGCGTTTTTAGAGAAGAATTACATGAAATTACCTACAGCCTGGGTGTGGAATACTGGTATCGCGAGCAGTTCGCCATCAGAGGAGGGTATTTTCATGAACACAGAAATAAAGGAAACAGAAAGTACTTTTCTTTGGGGGTGGGTCTTAAGTTGAATGTCTTTGAGTTGGATTTTGCCTATCTTATTCCAACCTACCAGAACAATCCGCTTGCCAATACCCTCCGTTTTACCATCGGATTTGACTTTGATAAATACCGGGCAGCCAATTATTAATGTTTATCCGGAATTACTTTTTTTATGATGAATTTTCGTATAGGCTATGGTTATGATGTGCATGCCCTTGAAAAAGGTCTTCCTTTGTGGCTTGGAGGGATAAGAATTCAACATTCTCATGGACTTGTTGGCCATTCCGATGCCGATGTTCTTCTTCATGCTATCTGTGATGCCTTGCTTGGAGCACTTGCCTTGGGAGATATTGGACAGCATTTTCCTGATACTTCCAATGAATTTAAAGGCGTGGATAGTAAGATCTTGCTAAAACAGTGTTATGATCTTGTGAGAACTGAAGGATATGTGATCGAAAATATTGATAGTACGGTAATCCTTGAGCTTCCCAGGCTCAGACCACATATCAATGAGATGCGGAATACCATTGCAAATATTATGAATACCAGCCTTAAAAATGTTTCTGTTAAAGCTACAACTACCGAGCGACTCGGATTTGCCGGACGAAAAGAGGGCATTGCAGCTGAGGCTGTCGTTCTGTTAAAAGGGTCATGATCTGAATTTGCACAAATTTCAGCTATAAGCATAAGAAGGGATGACATGGGGAGGACTGCAAGTTAAGGTCCAAAGCTTGCAAGCCAATGTTGATGGTCACGCCCTGATCACAATCGGCATGATGAGGAGAAACCTGTGCTTCCGGAAGAACAGGCAAAAAACATTTGAATATAAATCATTAATTAATAAAAATGTATTTCCGGGAAGGTGAGCAGCCTTTTGTTAATCGTTTTATCCAGAAAGGAAATGTCATCTTTCAAGGATTCATCATTCTCATAAAAACTGCTTAGTTTTACCAGAGAAAGAATGGACTGATAATACCTGAGCATATGAATATCTCTTGGATCCTCATCCCTTAGTTCCGTTTTTAAAATCCTATCCTCTAATTCCAGGAAATATTCGACGAATGCCCCTTTGGCCAGATCAGACGTTTTTTCATTTTTATAAAGATTGTCAACCAGAAAAAGATAGTAATAATTAATTCCTGTTTTAGCGGGAGGGAAATTGTGGATGAAATCCAATATCAATTTGTGTTTTCTTTGATATTCTCCCCGGTATTCTGCGGCGTAAATCTGAAAGAAGTGGGCTTCCAGTATGAGATTATAAATATTGGTCCTCGAAAAATATTCAGGTTCGGGTATTGCTAAGGTTGCATGCTCAATTAATTCATTGATTGATAATGTATCGAAGTACTGATTTTCAAACATCAAAGTGTTTTTCCCCTTTCTTTCCAGGCTGTAAAAAAGACCTTTATCAACAAGATGGTCTTTATCAAACATAGACTTGTAACGGGGTTGCATCCCCTTACTAAAATACAGCTGCCGCTTTCCGATTTGGGCGTAAATAATGTTCTGCAATAAGTAGTCTGAAAGTGAGAGATTATTCCCCCGTTTTCCGCTTTTCATAATTAAGGTATCAACAAGTCCTTCAGGAGTGAGATATTCAATTATGTATTCTCCATTAGGTAAACGAATAACGGGGTTATTATTTTCCAGCTGAAGGCTAAGTAAAAGTTGCACATTCTTAAAGGAAAGATTATGAGGAGTTTCATCCTCTATTAACAGGGTACGTTCTGAAAGTGAAATAATTTGTTTTTTTTCATCCAGAACGTTTTTCAGGTTTCGTTCTGCATTCGTTTTACGGGTTAAAAGAATATAGTAAAGAGGATCACTTAACAGAGAAAGATTAATGATTTTGATATCTTTACGAAAACCCCTTATTTCCTGAAGCCAGATAAGAGGGTAGGTGTCATTATCCCCATTGGTGAATAATATAGAGTTCTCTTTCAATGGAGAAAGAATCTCATGAGCATATTGCTCCCAAAATTTATGGTATAACTGATCGGCATGAAAGGACATGAGAAACTTTTCGGCTTCTTTTTCAAATCCAAAGATCTGCAATTCATAAAAGCTGTCCATGATTTCATTGGCATATTTGATATCCATCAACCCAACCAGGGTTTTATAGTCCGGACGCCTTTCATAGAGGATCCGAAAATAATGGGATGATTTTTCAGCATATTCCAGATAAAGTTTAGCATCCCGTTTTCCTGATTCGACCCCCTGTGCCATGAAGGGATTTGAATACTGGGAATGAGACCAGAAAATATCGGAAGCTTTTTGAGCATAGGCTCTGCCAATACCATATAGCTCATTTTCAGATAGAGTGGCTATTTCCCTCTTTTCATAATGTCGGATCACATCTTCCATCCATCCGGGATAACCGTAAAAGGGATGAATCGTAAAATCGTAAAGATCGCGATTTGAAATCAATTCTGTGATTAAGATGTCCTTGCTGGTCTTACCGGGATCAATGTAAGAAGGATATTTTTTATCCGGAGACCAGATCATGATCCTATTCGAATTAGAGGCTGACAGATATTTGGGCACAACATACCATCCCGATGGATCCCGGATAAAGTTAAAGCCAAGAAAATGCTCGTTTCTGTATTGGTCAAGCTCAAAATTCTGTGCAAATATCCTTGCAATTTCTTTCAGCCCCGGGTATTTATATGGATCGGTAAAAATTTGTCCGTTCACCCGGATACCGGGAGAGGAAAGAATAAGGACCCACAAGAGAAAAGAAGAAAGATTATTTATGCCTATTTTGGATAGTTTTACCATACTATACTAAAATCCGGATATTTTTCGTTGAAGTCAAACTGAATAATTAACTTAACGGGGTTAAAATATATTTTATGTTCGATTAAAAAAAGTTTCAGGAAATATACAAAGTAATTTTAATTCTCAGTCCATAATCAAAAGAAATACAAAACAAACAAAGCAAAAATGAAACGAAAGGCTCTCCTGTTCTTTGTGTTATTTGCCAGCTCTTGTTTTATAGTAATTGCGCAACAATATAAGATTCAAATAACGATCCCGGACTATCACGGAAAGAGAGTCTATATTGGTATGCATCGCGGCGATGAGCATATTCTCATCGACTCTGTCCTTGTAAATAACGGGAGTATTGAGTTTTTGTTTACGGAAGAAAACATGCCCGGATTATACCGACTTTTTTTATCTGATCCTTCTCTGACTGAAGTGGCAAGAAGGAAACCCGTGTATTTTGATTTTATATTCAACAGAGAAGATATAGAGTTAATTAGTAGTTATTCATCACTCATTGATGATATGGTTGTGCTTAGCTCAAAAGAAAATAAAAAATATTTTGATTTTTTGCGACTGAGATCCGGCTATCGTTACCATCTCAATCATTTGTTGCCATTAACGGATATTTATGATAGTACAGATCGTTTTTTTTCGGCGCTAAGGAAAGAGGTGTTGAAAATACAATATAATTATAACGATTCACTAGTGAAATTGGCAGATTCTGATCCTCAAATGCTTGTTTCTTCCTTAATCGCTTTGAATAAAGAACCAGTCTATGACCCCGGAAAACCTGAGAGTCTGATCCGGTACATGCAAAATAATTACCTGGCACCTGTATCATTTAATGATGAAAGGCTTTTGAATACGAATGCAATTACCCAAAAGATTATGGCTTATTTAAGTTTTTTCAGTGGAAAGCAGACGGGTGGGCAGGAACAGGAAAAAAAATATATGGACGCTGTTGACCGTATCATGGAGAAGGTGGCATATAACCAGGAAGTTTATGATTTTGTGCTGAATTATCTGATTGATGGTTTTGAGCAATTGCAAATGGAAAATGTGCTGGTTCATATTGCCGATCATCATCTTACGGGAGAATGTAAAACCGAAAGTGAGGAAATTGCGAAAGAAAGACTTGCAGCTTATCAGAGGATGGCCCGCGGGAATAAGGTTCCTGATGTTAGTTTATTGGATCCATTTGACACACCCCGTCGTTTGTCCTCTCTTACAAATGATATTATAATCCTGATTTTCTGGTCATCAGAATGCCACCATTGTACACATCTCCTGCCTCGTCTTTACAGTTGGTATGAAAAAGAGAAAGATAATTATGGACTGGGGGTCTATACGGTGTCTATTGATAAAAGTCGGATTGAATGGGAGGAATTCCTGCTTATGAATGAATTGGAATGGGTCAATGTTTATGATCCGGAAGGATGGGAAAGTCAAACTTCACAACAATATAATATTTACGCTACTCCCACCATTTTTCTCCTGGATAGCGACCTGAATATCCTTGCCAAACCGATTTCATTCAGAGATATAAAACAGGCAGTTGAAAAGGTATCCCAGATGCAATCCGGCGGATAAGCCCGATGCATTTCACCTTTTTTATTTATAATTTCACATTAAACAAACGGGTCATTGCCCGATTAAAAAAGATATCCCGTATTTTAATTCATGGAGAGGATATATTCCGGTTTTTTTTAACGAATTTGTAACAAGTACCGATGTTGGTTACGAGAATTAATTTTTTTGTTTCCGTCATGTAACCATAATACCTGAATGCTTGTTATCATGAGTAAAAAATATTTGGCTATGAGAAATTTCACAATGATTTGGGGTTTATTGTTATTTGGTATACCTGCTATATCTCAGGATTATTCAAGTCTGAGGGTAGAGGTAGAAGGCCTGCGTAATAATGAAGGAAAATTGAGTATAACCTTGTTCAATAGCCCTGAGGGATTTCCTGAAGATATTAGGAATGCTTATCAATGGAGAACCTTAGAATTGAGTGAAAAGAAGCCGGTTTTTCTTTTTAATGATCTTCCTGCAGGTGAATATGCTTATGCCATTTTACATGATGAAGATGGCAATGGAGAGATGAAGAAAAACCTGCTTGGGATTCCCCGGGAAGGATTCGGTTTTTCGAATAATTATGAACCCAAAATCAAAAATCCTTCATTTAAAGATGCTTCCTTTTATCTTAGAAAGGGAAGCAAGGCTCACCATAAAATTGAAATCTTATATTTTTAGGCTTTAGCTTAAATTGCAGACAAAAGACCTCCGTCAACATAAATGATTTGTCCATTGACAAAATTGCTGGCATCTGATGCCAGGTAAAGAGCGGTACCACACAGTTCCTCAGGATTGCCCCATCGACCAGCAGGGGTTCTGCCGGTGATCCATGAATTAAACTCTTCATTTTCCACCAGCTTTTTTGTCATCTCAGTGGCAAAATAACCCGGTCCGATGCCATTGATTTGAATATTGTGTTTGGCCCATTCCACCGTCATAGCCCGGGTAAGCATTTTGAGTCCGCCTTTTGCCGCAGCATAGGCGCCGGTAGTATTTCTTCCCAGTTCACTCATGAGCGAACAGGTATTGATAATTTTGCCTTTTTTCTGTTGGATCATATGGGGAACAATGGCTTTTGACACAATGAAGGCCCCAGAAAGATTCACTTTCAGCACTTCTTCCCAGTCCTTTAAGGCCAGTTCCTCAAGAGGCGCTCTTCGCTGAATTCCGGCATTATTAATTAATACATCAACAGGGCCAGGAGATTTTTCTAATTGTTTAATTTCTCGTTCAACGGCTTCTTCATCAAAAACATCAAATGTACTGGTATAAACAGTGAGCCTCATTTCTGCCATCTTTTTCTTAGCTTCTTCCAGGCTTTCCCTGTTTCTGCCATTGAGAACCACCCTGGCTCCATTTTCAGCGAAAGCTTTTGCAAACGTAAATCCCAATCCGCGACTGGAACCTGTAATTAAAACTACCTTGTTCTTTACAGAAAAAATATCTTCTTGCATAAAGGATATGATTTATTTTTATGACAAAAAATAAGGGAACTAAAAGATAAGGATACAAAATTACGAAGAATTTTCAAGGATCAGGTTTTCCAGATTACAAGAAAAATCTGTAATCTATCCGTTTTATCCTGCCTGGGTCTGCTGGTTATAGTAATCTTCAAAACTCATCTTTTCATATATTTTTTCCGCCAGGAAGGTGAGAATGAGGGAAAGATCTTCGGCAGATTTATACCCAGGCAGGGGTTGGATCATATTCATTTCTTCGTCGAGAAATACCAGACTGGGATAAGAAGGCTGATTGTTAAGAAGTGCCATTGCCAGTTCGTGTCCACCCCTGGGACCGTTTTGTATGTATTTGAATTCCTGACCTCTGAATTTTATCGATTGCTTTGATTCACCATTGAAGCTTACAGGAATGAAATCTTCATTGAGAAGCTTTATGACTTTATCATCCTGGAAGGTTGTGTTTTTCATGCGTTTACACCAACTGCACCAGTCTGTGTAGACATAAATAAAATACTTTTTGTCCGAATTATCTAATTCAATTGCTTCTTTCATGGTTTTCCACTGAATGGCAGAACTCTCATTCCACTCAACAGTCTTGTATTGCTCGCTTTCCGGAATTTCTGTAAATGAAAATGCGAACAGTGCAAAGATAAGTACGAAGGGTATTTTGTTGAATCGTTTCATTTTAATTTTTTATTTGCAAATATATAAAAATATAGATAAATATATATAATAAACATTTAACTTATCATAAAGAAACGAAAAAATGTTGGCCAGGTATAATTTGTGTAGAAAAAAATTCCTTCATTGTTCAAATAAGCCACATAATGAATAGACTGATTCGTTTTTCATGAGGTAATTTGTCCGGTCCTTTTATTCTGTCATACAGTGATTCAGCAGGGTTGGAAGATGAACTTTTGTGTTTTTGGAATGATAATGGTCGTTAATTAAGGCATTGAATGTAGAATCATTAAACAAACCAAATTATGAATCGTTTGAAGGATAAAGTTGCAATCATTACAGGAGGCTCCATGGGAATTGGAAGGGCTGCTGCTTATCAGATGGCCCGGGAAGGAGCGCATGTAATTATCACGGATATTGTGGATGAGGATGGAATCAGGGTGAGAGATGGAATCATTCATGAAGGAAATAAAGCAGAATACGCCCACCTGGATGTTTCTTCAGAAAAAGAGATAATTGATACCTTTTCGAAAATCAATGGAGATCATGGAAGAATTGATATCCTGGTAAATAATGCCGGAATATCCGGTCCAGATAAGCCAACTCATGAATTAGAAGAAGAAGAATGGCAAAAGGTCATAGATATTAATGAAAAGGGGGTTTTTCTCTGCACCAAACATGTCATTCCTTACATGAAGAAGCAGGGAAAGGGGAGCATAATTAATTTAAGTTCCATTTACGGGATCATCAGCAGCAAAGATATACCACCGTATCATGCTTCCAAAGGAGCGGTGAGAATAATGACAAAAACAGATGCGCTGTATTATGCAAAAGATAATATCAGGGTGAATTCTGTTCATCCCGGGTTTATATGGACCCCACTTGTTGAAAAAATGGGAGAAGATTCCGAGGAAGGAGTTGATGAATTCAGGAGGAATCTTGATAAATTACATCCCATTGGACATATTGGTGAACCCGATGACATTGCCTATGGAATTGTTTATCTTGCTTCTGATGAAGCAAAATTTGTTACCGGCACGGAACTGATAATTGATGGTGGTTACACTTGCAAATAGGGATTTTGCTTGATATTATTTTAAGACACCCATTTTCCGGAGTAAAAAAGAGGCATTCATATTCCGGGCTTTCCCTTCCTTGATCTTGTAATCGAAATACAATTCATCATTCTTTATATAACTTTCAAAATGATAGTTTTTAATGTGATCCGGAAAACTTTTTTCGAGATTAGCTAAGCCGAGATCGTGGGTGGCAATGAACACATTGCAATTAAAATCTACGAATTGCTTCATTAATTCTTCTGAGCCTTTATGTTTGTCTTTGCTGTTTGTTCCTTTCAGAATTTCATCCAGCAATACGAATAATTTTTCTCCATTGCGTAATCTATCCATAATTTTCTTCATTCTTTTAAGCTCTGCAAAAAAATAAGAAGTACTCTCAGCAAGTGAATCCGTCGTTCGCATTCCGGTTATGACTGCCTGGGGCCTGAACCTGAATTCTTCTGCATAAACCGGGAATCCGGCACCGGCAAGAATCAGATTGGTTCCGAGCGTTCGTAAAAAGGTGCTTTTTCCTGCCATGTTGGCTCCGGTAATTATGATGATTTTTTCCTGGTTTTTAAGGGTAAAAGTATTGGTAATGCATTCTCCGGGTTTAATAAGCGGATGCCCCAGCATCCTGGCCGAAAAAGTTTCATTATCGGGTTGGGCCCAGACATAATCGGGGTGATTAAACCGAAATATAGCTCCTGAGATGTAGGCGTCTGTTTCTCCATGTAGCTTGACTATTTCCAGGAGTAATGAAGCATTATTTGTTTTCCAGTTCTCAAGACGTTTAATCAGATGAAAATCGAGAAGGAAAATGGTATTAAGGATCACCCCTACTAACAGGTTTAACCTGCTGTCGAAAATATCCATCAGGGTTTCAAGTTTTTTAAATTGCTTCAGTGACCGGTTAGTTTTTACGGCTGCTTGCGAGAGAAAAGAATGATTAAAAGCGGAAGCAGCCATAACACGGGACAATGTATTATACTTCCGGATAATTTCCTGTTTTTTTCCAAATTGGGAGTGATAGTGATTTATTCGGTTGAAAAAAATACCATAAAAGAACCAGCTGATCAGGATGCTGAATATCAGGTAATTTACCCAGCCTGAGAAAAGAAGTGCAGCAATGGCAAGGCTAATATTTGCAATAGCCAGAATTAAAGCCGCTAGATGTATCCATGTTTTCAATCCGGTTCCGGAATTGCCCAGCCAATTCTTTATTTGTTGAATTTCCCCGGGTTTTTCATCTATCATGTGTCCCGAGGCCAGGTAATTTTGCATAAAACCCGGATTTTTGCTTAGTTCTTCGTGTATTTGTTGATGGTTAAGGATATCTGCTTTATTCACCGGAGATTTCAAAAACCGGGTAGCGAGTACCTGTTCACCACTTAATGTACAGCATCTGCAGATATATTGAAAAAGTGAGTAAGGACCAAAAATATCGAGGTCGTAAGTGAACTCATGATCCGGATCAAGGAAGCGGGCCCCGTCGTTGAAGTTATGATAACTCCCGGTCAAGGCTTCAAGTTCTTGTTGATTAATTTTTTTCAGGATGTTCTTTTTTCTTCTTTCCTCAGTCAATTTTTTGTAAAACGCAACAAATAGAAAGAAAGATATGAATGAGATCAGGGATAAAAGATAAAAGAGCAGACTATCGTGCCGAACACCTTGTACGAGAAAAAGAACAAAAAGAATCATAGATGCAAGCCTGAACAGTGAAAGGATATTTATTTTCTTTCCAAGGTTTTTTTCTTCGAGTGTATATTTATTCAGAACTGATTGATAAAATGATTCGGGATCCATTTTCTGCCGTGCTATTATTGCAAATTTCGAAAAAACTGAACGATGCTGCTGTCGTTAAAAATGGTTGACATCAGCGCTTTTGTCCAGTTGCTTTCAATTATTATTTTTTTAAGACACTTACACCCTGGAGGCATATGCCTCATTTTTTTTGGATAATATGATCCATGCTTTCTCTCCTGACCTGTATGCTTTTTTGAAAGATCTTTTTTCTGTCCGGAATCATTTCATAATCGGGCCTCTCAAAAGACTTTTTTGAGATAGGAGAAGGATTCACGCCGGTTATTACTTCAAGGGTTTTTGCCAGCACAGGGTCTGATAAACTGCCAAAGGGTTCAGCTCCTAATAGCTGATCTTTTATTGGGTGGTCGGGATCAAGGCCATTTACAAATTCGGTTATCCCTAGTGAATTGGCATATTTGAGTACGATGGGAACTATGGCGTAATTATGCCTGGGTGGCTCTTCTGAATCGGGTAATACCCAGGCTCCTGTATACTTCCCAAATGTAGTCTCTCCAACCGTTGTCACCTCCATATATGGGTCAAGGCCTGTAATAACCAGTTCACTGGCAGAAGCGGTACCAGAGGTTGTCATAAAATATACCTTGTTCATGTCAAGATTAACAGGAGGATTGGTGAAAAACAGGTTTAGGTCCTCAGAGTTTTCTCCACCTTCACTCAGAAACAATTCATTAAGAAAATCATTATAAATATAGCTGACAAGCACATTCGATGAATTGACTGCAGATGCCGGTGCGATCATTGATGCAAGGTGAGAAGCCATGGAGACTTCTCCTCCCGGGTTATAACGCAGATCAATGATCAATTCATCAATGGCTGAATCGGCGAAAGCGGAAAATGCTTCATCCAGTTGGGAAACAAACCTGTCATTTGAGCCACTGAGGAAATCAACGTATACGAGGTAGCCAATTTTTTCCTCCTGATAATTAATTATTTCCTGATGTATTACCGGACTGGAGGTAATGACTTCTGCTGTCAAATTAACGGTCTCTCCTGTTGAGGTAATGTCATTGCCATCATATTCAGCAAGTCCGGCAGTATAGCTCTCCTGGGAATAAAGGGTTCTGTAATTGGCTGTATCCAGTTCTGTATTATTGATGCTCACAATGATATCTCCTCTTTCCAGGCCGGCTTCTGAGGCAGGAGTATTGGGAATAACATATTCCACGATAATAAATACTCCGTTCGTGTTGCTGTATCTTCCAAATGCTGCAGAATATCCCATCGATACAGGAGTTCCGGCAAGCTCGGACTTGAAAGATTCGAAATCGTCAGTAATATAAGACCAAATGTCTTCTTCTTCATATATTAAACTGTAGAAGAAAGAAACAGGATTTGGTTCATTGGCAGGATTAAGGTTCTGGGGGATCTGATCGTTCCATAAATAAACGGTATTCATCCAATCATATATCCAAACGCTTACTTCTTCCTCTGTAAAACCTTCCTCATCATTAGGGATTTCTGCATTGGGATTATCCTTTTCACATGAAGTAAAGAGAAGTGTGACAAATGCAATGGCTATCAGAAAACAATCAAAACTTCTTAATTTCATTATCGACAAATTTTTTATGAATTACAAAACGTTAAATTAACAAAATTAATGTGTATGTAGGTCATTTTTTTCTTAAGAATGCAGGATCAAGATGGCTGGAATTATTTCGCCTGACGAATTGCCCCTTTTCTGGCAGGACACCCCTGAAGGGAATAAAGGCAAAATATCCTGAAAAATGTCTTCGCATTGTTCTCCTTTAAAAAAATCAAAAGAAATTTGGATGATTGAAATTCACGATAATTTTTTGTAATATTGCATAAAGCAGAACACTGCAGAACACTTTGATTTATCTTATAAACTTAAAGCTTTTAATTATGAAAATACCACAAAAGAAATCTCCACGGTTTTATCAGGCCAATCCAAAAATTGGAATTCGCCCTGCTATCGATGGCAGGCGTCGGGGAATAAGAGAATCTCTTGAGGAGCAAACCATGAAAATGGCAAAAAATGCCGCTCGTTTTCTGGAAAACAATTTAAAGCATGCTGACGGCTCTCCTGTTGAGTGTGTAATTGCTGATCAGTGTATAGGGGGTGTTGCAGAATCTGCTGCCACTGCCGAAAAATTTGAAAAGGAAGGTGTGGGCGTTTCTTTGACCGTAACTCCTTGCTGGTGTTATGGTACCGAAACCATTGATATGGATCCTCATGTTCCCAAAGCGATTTGGGGATTTAACGGTACAGAACGACCCGGTGCTGTATATCTTGCCGCTGCCCTGGCCGGTCATTCACAGAAGGGGATTCCTGCTTTTGGGATTTATGGTCGTGATGTACAGGATATGGGAGATGAAAGCATTCCTAAAGACGTGCAGGAGAAGCTCCTCATGTTTGCAAAGGCGGGTTTGGCAGTTGCAACCATGAGAGGAAAATCTTATCTTTCAATAGGCTCTGTTTCAATGGGAATTGCAGGTTCTGTTGTTAATGATCATTTCTTCCAGGAGTTTTTAGGCATGCGTAATGAATATGTTGACATGAGTGAGATTATCAGGAGAATTAATGAAGAAATTTATGATAAAAAGGAATTTAAGAAGGCATTGGAATGGACCAGGAATAAGTGTAAAGAAGGCGAGGATGTGAATACAGAAGATCAACAAAGAAGCAGGGAGCAAAAAGATAAGGACTGGGAATTTGTCGTGAAAATGACCTTAATTGCCAGGGATCTTATGGTTGGCAATCCTGAGCTTGAGCAACTGGGTTTTGGTGAAGAAGCGATGGGGCATAACGCTCTTGTCGCAGGATTTCAGGGACAAAGACAATGGACAGATCATTTTTCGAATGGGGATTTTATGGAAGCCATCCTCAACTCTTCATTTGACTGGAATGGAATTCGTCAACCCTATTTAATGGCCACGGAGAATGATAGTTTGAATGGTGTTGCTATGATGTTTGGCCATCTTTTAAACAATTCGGCTCAGGTTTTTGCCGATGTAAGAACATATTGGAGTCCGGAGGCGGTAAAAAGAGTAACAGGATGGGAACCAGAAGGATTAACCAAGGGTGGATTTATTCACTTGATCAATTCAGGGTCGGCTTCCCTTGATGGATCAGGAAGGCAAACACAAAACGGAAAGCCTGTTATGAAACCTTTCTGGGAAATAACTGAAGAGGAAACAGATGATTGTCTGGAGGCGACTGTCTGGTACCCGGCGGTAACCGAATATTTTCGCGGGGGCGGATTCTCTTCTTCTTTCAAAACGCGGGGCGGCATGCCTGTTACCCTTTCCAGAATTAATCTGATTGAGGGTCTTGGTCCTGCCTTGCAGATTGCGGAAGGATATTCTGCAGAAATTCCGGAAGATGTTCATGATAAGCTGGATAAAAGGACCAATCAAACCTGGCCCACAACCTGGTTTGTTCCTATCATAAACGGCAAAGGTGCATTTAAGGATGTATATTCGGTAATGGCAAACTGGGGAGCTAACCATGGAGCATTTGGCTATGGTCATTTCGGAGATAAACTTATCACTCTTGCTTCCATGTTAAGAATACCGGTTTGCATGCACAATATTGAGGAAGAAAGAGTTTTCCGTCCTTCAGCATGGAGTGCTTTTGGAATGGATAAAGAAGGAAGCGATTACCGTGCCTGTGAGGTTTACGGCCCTGTTTATAAATAAGTCACTATATTATTATTGTCAGTTTGCGAAAATTCATTATTTTTAAGGACCGGTTGGGATGAGTGTTTAATTCATGTAAGTTTGGTTAGTTAGTTGTTACTTCATTAATATACAATAGGTTGGTAATTGGATTTCTTAATCTTTTCCACTTTCATTCATCCCCCGGTTTTTTCTTCTTTAACTGCACAGCAAACAATCAACCCTGTTTAAGGAATGGGTCCCTTCAAAATCCATATTGATAAAAATTCTTCTGTTCCTGTTTACCGGCAGATCATTATTCAGGTCGAGGATGGGGTCGGCTCCGGTCTGCTTTCCCCTGGTGCCGGTTTACCCTCTGTTAATCACCTGATAAAAAGCTTAAATGTATCAAGAGACACTGCTTTTAAGGCTTACGAACACCTTAAGACCCGGGGAATCATCGAATCCATCCCGTCCAAAGGTTATTATGTCAGGGAAAGCAAAATCAGGGTTTTACTGTTCCTCGATCTTTACAGTCCTTTTAAAGAGGGCTTGTATAATTCCTTGAGAAATAATTTGCCTGAAAGTTTCAGTATAGACCTCTATTTTCATCACTATAATTCGGAAGTTTTCAGGAACATCCTGGAATATGGAAAGGGACGGTATCAGTATTTTGTGATCATGAGTTTTCAGGGCCAGGGAACAACCCAGGTGTTGGAAAAGATGGATAAAGACAGGGTGCTTATTCTTGACATGCGTTATGGAGCTCCCGAGTATTTTCCAAAGATCTATCAGGACTTCGGAGACGCCTTTTATCAATGTCTTTTGGCAGGAAGGCATAAATTCCATAAATATTCCGAAATTATCTATGCCTTACGATCGGATTCTCATCATCCTGATGAGTCAGCCATCCCATTCATCAATTTTTGTTCAGACCATGGGATAGAGGGAAAAGTGATTGATGGAGTAAAAAATGAAGATATTAAAAAAGATAAAGCCTATATAGTTGTATCTGATAATGATCTGGTAAGAATTATTGAAAAATCCAAAGAGGAAAAATTCAAAATGGGCAGAGATATTGGTCTGATCTCCTATAATGATACGGCTGTAAAAAAGGTTATCGGTGATGGCATTACTGTGATATCGACAGATTTTAGTGAAATGGGAAGAAAGGCAGCCGATTTCCTTAAGCATCCCGGATTCATAGACCTGTCTATTCCGACTAAACTTATTGAAAGAAATTCCTTGTAATCCTCTAGAATGTGAGGGTGAAAACGGTTTCTTTATCCGGTTGAGACTGGGCAGTAATTGTACCTCCGTGTAATCGTAAAATTTGTCGGGACAAGGAAAGTCCTATGCCTGATCCGGAAGGTTTGGTTGTGAAGAAGGGGATGAAGATTTTATCGATTACATCTTTTAATATTCCGGTTCCATTATCAATAACCTGCATGGTGGGACGGCCTCTTTTATTAAAAAAAGCTTTCATGATAATTTTCGGATCCTCTTTACCATCTACTGCATGGATGCTGTTTTTGACAAGATTGATCATAACTTGTTCAATAAGTTGTTCATCCATAGAAACTTCAAAGCTTTCAGGTTCTATATGCTTGATCAAATGAATGTCTTTACCTTTCATCTCCTCTTTCATTAATTCTTCAATGTTTTTGAAAAGATCATTTGCCTTGACCAGCTTAAAATTAGGCTTTGGAATTCGTGTGAGATTTCGATAGGTATTTACAAAATGCAGCAGGCCGTTACTCCTTTTATTTATTGTGGTAAGCGCCTGCTTGATCTCCTGGACAGTGTCGATATCCATATTTTCCGTACCGGCTTGCGATGTATAGGGCTTCAGAATGCTTTCCAATGTGGCAGATAAACTGGCTATCGGGGTAATGGAATTCATGATTTCATGTGTAAGTACCCTGATCAATTTTTGCCAGGCCTCGGTTTCCTGTTCTTCAAGTACATTCTGGATATTTTTTATGGTAGCCAGAACGATGATCTTATTTTTCAGTTTTAGTTCGGTTGCATGAATGGCCAGTTGGAGAAAATCATCATCGTCCTGTACTTTTACCAGTTTGTTATATCCGGGTTTTATTTTTAACAGTGTATCCACCAATTCGCCTGAAAGTGTATTCAGTTTTTCGATATTATTAATGGAACTTAACTGAAATAATTTCTTTGCGGCCTTATTAATCATTTCCACCGTTCCGTTTTTTTGATATGCCAGAATGCTCACATCGATATTTTGAACGATGCTTTGCAGGTAATGAAAGTGTTCCTCTTTTTCTGATCTTACCTTTTGAAAATCTGTAATGACATCGTCGAAAGCTTTGTTTAATTCATTAAACGACCTGCCCATTCCCTCAATTTGAAAGGAACGGGTAAATTCTGAAAACCGGATAGACTCCAGAAAGCTTGCCAGATCGCGGTTGGTTTTGTCAACAAACCTGATAAGAGAATAGATTTGTAACAGGATAAGTAAAAAAATGAGAATAGGGGTAAGGTATGTTTCTGTATCGAGCAGATAGAAAAAGAGAAATACAGTCAAAGCAAAAGCCAAAACCCTTATGATCAATACAGTTCTAAAATTTTTATAAATCATGTTTTTCCATTCTACGATATAAAGAGGTTCTAGTTAATCCCAGATCCTGAGCAGCTTGCGTGATATTCCCCTGGTATTGCTTTAAAACTTTGCTTATTACTTGTTTTTCAATATCATCGAGATTATAGCTGTCAAATTCAAAATCGCTTCCTGCTTTAGACTGTGAACTTAATATAAAATCATCCGGGCTAAGGCTGTCTCCTTCAGTCATAATCACTGCCCTTTCAATTGCATGCTGTAATTCCCTGACGTTTCCCGGCCAGGAATAATGATTCAGCTTTTTCATTGCACCGGATTGAATATTTCTAATGGACTTTCGGTATTTTTTGGAATATACTTTTAAGAAATGCTCTGCAAGAACTGGGATATCCCCTTGTCGGTCTCTTAAAGGCGGAAGGTGAATTTCAACGGTGTTAATCCGGTAGAGCAAATCCTGCCTGAAATTTCCTTCTGCAACTTCCCTGTGAAGATCATTATTGGTAGCACAAATGAGCCTAACATCTATGTCTATGGGTTTATTCGCTCCCACCCGGGTTACTTCTCTGCGTTCAATTACCGTGAGTAACTTAGTCTGCATCTGGGAAGAAAGGTTCCCTATTTCATCCAGGAACAGGGTGCCTCCAGAAGCGATTTCAAATCTTCCCTGCTTTGCCGTTTTTGCATCAGTAAAGGCTCCTTTTACATGCCCAAAAAGTTCACTCTCAAACAAAGTCTCTGCAATTGACCCAAGATCGACACTGATAAATACCTCATCTTTCCTGGATGAATTCCTGTATAATGCCCTGGCTACAAGTTCTTTACCTGTGCCGTTTTCGCCAAGAATAAGAACATTGGCATCGGTAGCGGCAACTTTTTTTATGGTGTTAAACACTTTCATCATTTCTTCCGACTGTCCGATAAAGTCGGTAAAAGGCTGATCCAGCACTGCAGAAATTTCTCTTTGTTTTTGTCTCAGTTCATTGGCCTCTTTTCTCGATTTGCTTAGTTTAATGGAAGAATTGATGGTGGCCAGGAGTTTTTCATTTTGCCAGGGCTTAAGAATAAAATCTGTTGCCCCTGCTTTAATTGCCTTTACTGCTTTTTCAGCATCTCCATACGCGGTAATAAAAACAACCACAGCAGTAGGATCAATATTTAAAATCCGGTCCAGCCAGTCAAAACCTTCCTGTCCTGATATGGCATCTTTCGTAAAATTCATATCCAGGAGAATTACATCCCAACTTTCTTTTTTTAACATTTCAGGTATTTTTTCCGGGCCGGGTAGGGTTTCGATCATTTCTACCTCGGGTTTCAAGAGCAGTTTTAAGGCAAATAAAATGTCCTGATTATCATCAACCACTAAAACTTTTCCTTTTTTCGTACTCATTTTATCTTTGTTTTTCTTTTGATCCTGAGCAATGAGAAATTTTGCAGATTACCGTGGGTTTGCTGAACTATTTCTTCTCCATTTGGCAAAGATAAATACCCTGTAATTGATTATAGCCTGAATCTCCGGCAACCTTGCTTTTCTCTGTGAAACAACTTAAAAATGATTTCTTGTCGTTCAACGATGGTTTTGAATTAATTGGTCTAAAATACAAATCTTTTTTTAAATGTTCGAATCCGAACGTTAAATGTTTCATTATCGGACACTTTCTATATAAGGATTGGCATTGCGGCATAGGTTAATAGTCAGTAAATCAGTGCATATACCCCTTTGGCATAATTAATGTAAAAAGATAGAGCAAAAATTGCACACATGAACGGAATGGACAAGAAAATTGAAAAAAAGAAAGGACTTTCCAAAAGAATGGTATGGGTTATTGTTGGTGTGGTAGCCATTTCCTTGATCTTCTATAATATCGTTTTTGGAGATAAAAGTTCAAAATTAAATGTAGACCTGGAAAAAATCAGTATCGAATCGGTAGAAGAAAACGTATTTCAGGACTATATTGCTGTTCAGGGAGTTGTTGAGCCCATTAAGACTATTTATCTTGATGCAGTTGAGGGAGGAAGAGTTGAAGAAATCTTGCGGGAAGAGGGAGGCATGTTAAAGAAGGGAGATCCCATAATGCGGTTATCGAACAGTAATCTTATTCTTGAGATATCCAATACGGAAGCGCAGGTTTTGCGGACCATTAATGAATTAAGAAATGCGCGTAACTACATGCAGCAACAGCTATTGAGTTCAAATATACAAATTCTCCAACTTAATAAAGATGTTCGGCAATTAAAACGCAATTATGAGAAAAACAATCTCCTTTATAAGGAAAATCATATTTCTGATGAGGAGTACCAGCAATCGAAGGAAGAATATTATACAGCAAAAAAACTTCTGGACCTGCAGAAAGAACATCATGTTAGTGATTCCATTTACCGGGAAGTGCAGGTAACTTCACTTGAAGCTTCTGTTAAAAACATGAATGAAAATCTCAAACTTGCGCAGAAGCGTCTTGATAATTTGAATATTAAAGCCCCGGTTGAGGGTGAACTGGCCACCCTCAATCCGGAAATTGGGGAAGTAATAAATTACGGAACCCGCATAGGTACGATAAATATACTCGATTCGTATAAACTCCGGGTAGATATAGACGAGCATTATGTTTCCCGGGTCAGCCTGGGATTGACCGGAGAAGCGGATTTTGCCGGTCAAAAATATATTATCCAAATTGTTAAGCTATATCCTGAAGTTCAGAATGGCCGGTTTGCTGTTGATATGATTTTCACAAAGGATGTCCCTCCCCAGATCAAGATCGGTCAGACTTCCAGAATTAAGCTTGAACTGGGAGAATCCCAGAAAGCCATGCTGCTTCCTAAGGGAGGCTTTTATCAGAGCACCGGGGGGCAATGGGTATACGTAATTGATCCTTCCGGAGAATTTGCCGTTAAACGTCAAATCAGTATCGGGCGTCAGAATCCAAGATATTATGAAGTTCTTGATGGGTTAAATGAAGGAGAGGAGGTCATTGTTTCTTCTTATGATAATTTTGGAGATGTTGATAAACTGATCCTGAAAAAATAAGCATTAATCAAGCCTGTAAATATTTTAAAAATAGTAATCATTTAAAGTTATCCTCATGATCAAAACAATAGAATTAACAAAGGTTTTCAGAACTGATGAAGTGGAGACCACTGCCCTTAACAAGGTAAATCTTGATATTGCAAGTGGTGAATTTGTTGCCATAATGGGACCATCCGGCTG
This sequence comes from uncultured Bacteroidaceae bacterium, assembly GCA_964595055.1. Classification (GTDB taxonomy): domain Bacteria; phylum Bacteroidota; class Bacteroidia; order Bacteroidales; genus CAYRTD01. The sequence continues at coordinate 23,285 of CAZQOV010000010.1, forward strand.
CGGTAAATCTACACTTTTGAATATCCTGGGATTATTGGATAATCCCAGCGGCGGACAATTGTTTTTCCTTGACAAGGATGTTACAAAATATTCAGAGCGGAACAGGACCAATCTCCGCAAGTCGAATATTGGATTTGTTTTTCAGAGCTTTAATCTTATCGATGAGTTGAATGTCTTTGAAAATGTCGAACTTCCGCTTTTATATCAACGAGTATCTTCCGGGGATAGGAAAAAAAGAGTTGAAAAGGTCCTTGACCGGATGAAGATCTCTCACAGGAAGAAGCATTTCCCGCAGCAACTTTCAGGAGGTCAGCAACAAAGGGTGGCTATTGCCAGGGCTGTTGTTTCTAAACCTAAACTGATTTTGGCCGATGAGCCTACCGGGAACCTCGATTCCTCAAACGGAGAAGAAGTGATGAACCTTTTATCCGAACTCAATCAGGAAGGTACTACTATTATTATGGTAACTCATTCTCCCACAGATGCGGATAAAGCTCATAGAATCATTCAATTATTTGACGGGCATATCGTGACCGAGAATATTAAGCAAAGGGTATAGTAGAAAATTAGACGAATCATTGAAATAATGAATCATGATAGCTCTTTGTGTACCCATACCAAATTTCGGAGATGAACAGTTTGCCAATATTAAATTAAAAGTAGATGAAAAGCGAATGAGTTTTAATTATCGGGTAGTTTCATTTCCCTGTGATGCCGAAGATGAGCTTATGACCGGGCATGACAAACTGGAGTTATCCCTGGCCCAAATTCACCGACTCAAAAAAGCCATTGCAGGCTATAACAAAAACCGGGAACTCATCCAAATATATAATCCTGCTGAAGATGCCACTCATATTCAGGTACTCTGCAGAAAGAAATAATTTTTTCCTATGAATAAATCAATTTCATTAGTTATCACCTTAGTCTTATTTCCTTTGGTTATCAAGGCTCAGGAAGATGTATGGACCCTCGAAAGATGTATCAATTATGCCCTTCAGAATAACCTTGATATAAAACGTCAGGAACTGCAGTCCGGATTATCCAGGCAGGATTATCGGCAAAACCGGTATAATTTACTTCCCGGCATAGGAGCAGGTGTTGAACATGAATTTAGCACCGGACGATCCCTGAATATTGAAAATTACGAATGGGAAGACAGAAGCAAGCAACAGGGATCTGCCGGCATAAGTGCTGATCTTACCTTGTTCAATGGCCTTGAGAATTATAATTCCATCCAGGAGGGTAAGTTCTTATTTCTGAGCAGTGAGGCAGATTTGGAAACTCTTAAAAATGACATGATTCTTAAACTTGCTGCCTATTACCTTGATATTCTTTTCTCAGAAGAATTGGCAGAGGTAGCCAAAAGTCAGCATGAGCTTACCAAAATGCAACTCGAACGAACGAAAAGTCTTGTGGAGGTGGGTAATGCAGCCAGATCTGAATTGCTTGAAATGCAGGCTCAGGCCGCTTCCGAAAAGCTTAAGGTGACCGAGACTAAAAATGCACTGGATATAGCCATCCTCGAACTGACCCAATTACTTGATCTGGATTCTGTAGGGAGTTTTAGGGTTTATAAACCCGATATTAATATCGAATTATTGGAATCTCCTCCATCGGTTAATGAAATATATGAAAATGCCGTCAATTCCATGCCGGAGATTCAAGGTGCGGAATACAGACTGAAAGCCCAGAAAAAGGCCGTTGCGGTTGCAAAAGGAACACGCTATCCTGAAATAAGACTTAGCGGATTGTATTATTCTCGTTACCTGGTCGACGCGGTTAATCCAATTGATGCTTCTGCTGGATATCCTATCGAAGAACAGTTGGAAGATAATCAATACAAAGAGTTGACGATTAACATGAGTATACCCATCTTCTCGAAGATGAATACACAAACAAATATCAACAAATCCAAAATACTTCTGGAAGACTATGACTACATGCTGGAGCAACAAAAGCAAATTCTTTATAAGAAAATTCAGCAATATCACGCCGATGCCACTGCTGCATGGGAAAAGTATTTATCTGCTCTGGAAGCGGTGAACTCCAATGAGGAAGCTTTCAATTATACCCGGCAAAAATTTGAGGTTGGATTGGTTAACTCTGTTGATTTCAATATGGCAAAAACCGATCTTACCCGTGCCCAGTCCGATCTTGCCCAGGCGAAATTTGAATATCTTTTTAAGATCAAGATACTGGAATTCTATCAAGGCAAACCCATCCAATTATAATTTCTTGTTGGTATTATCAACAATAAACCCTAAAAAACCATTTCATTTTTCAGAAATGGTTTTTTTTCTTCCCGGGAATCCAATGCGTGTAACTTGTGGCCGGCAATGATAAAGAATCTCTTTTATTTGACAATATCATTAGCTTATTTCATATTTTCACAGAACAAAATTCTTCATATTCCGTAATCATTTTAAGGTGATTTAAAAATCCTATGTTACAGAAGAGAATTTTATTTCTTGCTATTTTGCTGGCCTTTGCGCTGAATTCCCTTGCCCAGGTATTTAATACCGCTAATCTTTTAAAACCCGGAACATTTTCAGTTGGCATCAACCCGGTGGTGACAGATGAAGGAATCGAAAATGATATCCGGCTGAATGTATACGGAAGTTATGGATTGAATCAGCAAGTGGATGTTTCCATTCGCTATCGGATCATGGAGCATAAGGACTATTTCGGGGCCGATTTTGAATTCGCTCTTCATAGGGGACGGAAGATGGATGTATCTTTGGTTACCGGTGCACATGTGCGTTACGATATTGGACTGGATGGAACAGTCTGTGTTTCTTTCCCCTTAAATTATTATTTTACATTATTTACCGGACTCGATGTTGACCTCGAGCTTGGCAATGAAAAGACAGAACATTTTATATGGATCCCTTTAGGTGCCGAGCTCAAATGGACACGCAAGATTTCGGCCATCCTGGAGGTGGATATTCCCATGTCTAATTTTGCGTGGAATATTTTTGGTGGAGGGTTGGTATTTTACTTTTAAATGGTTAGCTTTAATTCCATGCATCGAAAAGGATGTTTCTGGTAATCAAAATGGATATTCCCTACCGGTTCATAACCGCATTTTTCGTATAGCCTTATTGCCGAAGGATTTTTTGTAATGGCATCCAGACGAATGGCTCTGAATTTTTTCTCTATTGCATACTCACGGGTAAAATTCATTATTTTTTCCGCTATATTTTCATTCCTCCAATCCGGATGTACAGCCAGCCTGTGGACATACAGGCAAGGGCCTGTGTATTTCCAGCCCATTTGATCATAGCCTTCGGGGACTTCGGTATTCAGGCAAACCACCCCTATACTGGCATGATGATACTGATAAAGAAACAGATTCCCTTTTTCAATATCCGATTCTACCTGATCAGGATCAGGATAAGCAGTATTCCAGTTATAAAGTCCATTTCTGTTCATTTCCGGAATACAACTTTTGTAAATAAATATTGCTTCAATGAAGTGATTATTAATAGCCCTGATGATCATAGAGGGATGTTATTTTGGAATGGAATACATTATTTCTCCATCCATCCAGGTTTCAAGCACTTTGATCTTGTATAATTTCTCTTCATCGACCTTCATCAGGTCGTCTTCAAGCACTACAAAATCTGCCAGTTTACCCACTTCCAGACTCCCTTTCTCATTTTCTTCAAAAGCAGATTTTGCGGCCCAGATCGTCATTGCTCTGAGGGCTTGTTCACGGGTAAGAGCTTCCTCTGTTTGAAACCCATTTTTCGGAAAACCTTCCTGATCTTTCCGGGCTACCGCAGCATAAAATCCAAATAGTGGATTGATATCTTCTACCGGGAAATCACTGCCGTTTGGAAGCCATCCGTTTTCTTTTAACAGGGTTTGATAGGCGTAGGCATATTTAATTCTGTCGCCCAATCTTTCATCCGCCCAATACATGTCAGATGTTGCATGAGTGGTTTGAATAGATGGAATGATGGAGTATTTCCCAAACAATTTAAAGTCTTCCGGATGAATGACCTGAGCATGCTCCACTCTCCATCTTTTGTCATTTTTTCCTCCCAGGATATCGCCGTAAATTTTTAATATCATACGGTTTGCTCCATCTCCGATACAATGGGTGTTAACCTGGTATCCGCAGGAATCGGCAAGCCGTGAAATCCTTTCCAGGTAGTTTTCGGAAGCAATCAGTAAACCCTTATTGTCAGTATCATCGCTGTAGGGTTCCAGTAGTAATGCTCCTCTGGAACCCAGCGCTCCGTCGGCAAATAATTTCACAGAAGCAATATGCAATCGATTGGTTTTGAAAATTCCCTTATACATATAGCTTTCAAAATTTTCCCTGGTTGGATTCAACATTGCATAGATCCGGGTTTTAAGTTCACCTGACGCATTGAGTTCATCGATTGTTTCGATTACTTCAGTGTCTAGACCTGCATCATGTACGGAGGTAAGACCCACCTGAAAACAATTTTCCTGAGCAGAGAGCAGAGCTTCTTTGATCCCGTCTTTTCCAGGCTGAGGTATGTTTTTCCTTACCAGATCGATAGCATTATCAATCAATACACCGGTAATTTTTCCATTTCTTGTGATAATATCCCCGCCATCGATTTCGGTGTTTGGGTGGATAGCTGCAATTTCAAGTGCTGTTGTATTTGCAATGGCTGCATGTCCATCAACTCTTCTGATCAATACTGGACGGTTTGGGAATACACTGTCGAGTCGACTGTTATCCGGAAACTCTTTTACCTCCCAGTCATTTTGATCCCATCCCATGCCGGTTACCCATCCTTCGGGATATTTTTCTGCATGAACCGCTAACCTTTCCAGTATTTCATCGAAGGATGTGGTTCCAAAAAGATTCGCCTCCCGCAGACTTTGTCCATAACCATAAAAGTGACAATGGGGGTCGATAAATCCTGGGTATACCGGCTTGTCTTTCAGATCAACAATCGTTTCAGAATTGTAATTGTTTGCTATTTCTTCATTGCTGCCCAGGGCCAGAATCTTTCCTTCATGAATTACCATGCTCTCAAAGATGTCAAAATTTTCATTTACACTGTAAATCCTAGCATTTTTAATTATCATATCTGTTTTAGTTTCCACGCCGCAACCATAAAGCAGGACGGTTAACATAATTATAATGATTCTGAGTTTCATCAAATAATGATTACACATAATAAAGACTTTCTGGCTAAATTTGTTCAAATAAACTTTGGACAAATTTAACAGGCTTTTTTTATTTTTTAGGGTTAAAAGAAGACACTGGGGTTATTTAATGTAAAGCTTAGATTGATAAACCTTATCTGTCACGACCCTGATGAAATAAATCCCTTCTGTAAGATTTCCTCTTCTTAAGATGAATTCATGACTCGTTTCGGAATATTCTTCTTTCATGATTTTTCCCTGGAGGTTGTAAATAATGATCCTCGCAGGCCCCGTATTTTGAGATTTCCAACTGATATGGGTTTCAGTATGGAATGGATTTGGAGATATATTCAACTCACTCCCGGGATATTCTTCAATATCTGTAGTCTTTAAGGTATTATCTTCCAGGTTTGAAAGGGAATGTACGAAAGGTCCCGACCCGGCTTTTCTGTTATCCGGAAGGGTAACAAAGCAGGCATCGGCTTTCCTGGCTTCAATTTTATAGAGTTTTCTGTTTCCGGGATTATTATCATTCCATTCGGTGAAACTTCCTGATATTTTAAATACCACTTCCATCTCATCAGCTTTCTCTCCGGCCCAAATATAATACCATGCTGGTTCAAATACTCCGCTTTCATCAATATAGGGGGTCCAGTCCAGCACATTGGTGCCGGGTTCAATTCCTTCTGATGAACCCAGATGAATGGTTTGATGATAAGGGCTAAATTCAGATTCATTGCCACATGTGTCAACCACTGTAATGGCATAGCGGGCAGCGAGTGCATCTGGATTCGAAAAATAATCTTTAAAATAGGAATATTTTGCTTCGTAAGGGACATTGCCTATCGGGACATAATTATTGCCGTAGAGTTTATAAATGTTATATGACTGAATTCCGGCGTCCGGGGTTCTTTCCCAGATGATCATATTTTTATTTTCAACCGAATCGACACTTACCATGCAGATTTCAGCATGGGGATAGGGCTCTGAAGCAATGATTTCGACGGTATCTGATACGGTGGTGCAATGACCGTTTGAGATGCTGGCATAAAATACGCCTGATGTATCGGTGAATATTTTTCTCTTCTGTAAATCATTATTCCAGGAGAAGCTGTATTCCAGTTCCGGGTTTAAGTTTTTCAGTTTTATGGCTATGCTTTGGAAATCACCCTTGCAAATGTATTTCTCTCCCACCGGTTCGATCGATAGATCCGGTGATTCCAAAACCGTGAGGGTTTTTATCACTTCGGCAGAAAGATGATCGTTATAAGCGGTTAATTTGACTTCATACTTTCCTTGTTTGGTAAACTGATGTTCCAGATTTCTGGTCGTGTAGTCTACGATGCCATCATTATGGATGTCCCATTCATAGCGGGTAAGTTCATCGGTATTCTCACTGGTGTTGGTCAATACTGTTGGTTCAGGAAGGCAGGTTATTTGCGTTTCAAAATCAGGCTTTGGGGCTGTGACCGTTAATTTGGAAATGCCATAATACCCTGACGAAAACCAGGTGTTTCCTTTTTTATCGATGCTGACATTTTTTATTGAGTTCTCAATGAGTCCATCCTCAACGGTGAATGTACGCAGGTTTGTTCCGTCAAATTTTACCCCGCCGCTACTGCCTCCCATCCATATGTTGCCATGATTATCGGATGTAAGCCTGTTGCAATAGAAAGGGATTGAGGTGTTCTCAAAACTATTTTTTATGAAGCGTGACAGATTATATGCTGTCAGGACCCAGAGTGTTCCATCCTTATCAAATATCAAGGCATTGGCATTGTTAGAGGGTAGTCCGTTGGCGCTGGTATAATTTTCACCACTGAAATCATGGTAGTTCAGGTATCCGATTCCACCGCCACTTGTACTAAACCAGACCTTAGAATCCCCTTTTACTGCAATTCCTGTTATGTTATTAACGGGCAGATTACTGTTATCGGTGGTGACTTTATGGTAAAAGTGATTTTTGGCATCAAACCTATAAAGTCCCTGTTCCGTTGCAATCCAGAAAATATTATGAACATCATCAAAAGCTACATCTCTTACGAACATATCATTCCATTCGGTAGCAATCGAATTTGAGATCGTAAAACAACTTGCATTATCCTTGGCATCCATACTTATCACCTTCAGTTTGTTGTCATAACCCAGAAAGGAATACCAGGTAATATCATTTTCATCAACCGCAAGGTGTTTGACCCAACTGTATCCGCAACCTCCATTGGCGTAAAATTCCCTGAAAAAGGTACCATCATATCCAATAACATAATTGTATTGCCCAAGCATTCTGGAGGTCCCGTCATTAAGAAAGACGATGTCTTCTATATAATTGCTGTGAACGGAATTAATTTCAATTCTTGGCGTCCAGCCGGTCTGGCTGTCATTGACTTTTGCCAGTCCGTTATAGCTGCCCAGCCATATTGTTCCACTGGCATCGGCCATAATATCGAGCACCCAATCAATTCTGTCTCCGGATTCACCCGATTTTATTGGGCCTGAGAAGCTACTTCCGTTATATTTATAGGCTCCGGCAGATGTGCCAAACCAGATATTGCCTTTCCCGTCCATGGAAATGCTATAGGTATTGGTGGGTAAATCAGAGCTAAAATCCGTCCAGACACCAGTATAGGGATTGTATTTATAAGCTCCACCATAGAAAGCAATCCAGATGTTACCTTCCAGATCTTTGGCGATATCGTAGGGACCCGTATCCTTTCCGAGGCGATTCCATGGGTCGGTAATTTCCTGTATTTCCCCTTCTTCATTCATTTTCCAGAGTGCACCATTGATTCCCGGTACTCCAAACCACATATTTCCAAGATCATCACTTAAAATGGACCCCACATACCATTCTCCATTCAGGTCAATAACTTCCCAGGTTTCACCATTATATTTTACAACCTGCCCGTCGTTTACCCCAAACCAGATATTTCCGTTTATATCTTCTGTAATTGTCTCACAACGCCATATTCTCTCATCCCCCACCTGATCAACGGTCAGCCACTGTTCACCATCAAATCTTGAAACCCCGCCCTGGTAGGTGCCAAACCAGTAATTTCCGTAAAAATCAATGTATATGGTTTTTACAACATTCCTGGAAATCCCGCTGTTGCTTGTATTGAAAACCGTTACCACTGAACCATCACTTTTCTTCCGCTTAAAAGCACCTCCCGAAGTACACACCCACAGGTAATCTCCTTCTTCAGCAAGATAATTGATCTGGTTCATATCGGTATAGTTGGTGATTTTGTATTGTGATTTTGACGGCATAACAAAAGCAAGCAGGATCATTGAAATGAACACAAACTTTCTATTCATGATTTACAGGTTTTGAAAAGGAAAAATTTATAAAGCCATGGTTTATTAGAAAAATCATTGATAATATAGTGATACTTAAACAATCAATTTTCTTTAATCTCGTTATTTTACCGAATGAAACCTTATTTTTGCATACACTTTGTATGAGAATACGCTATTTCATAATAATTGTTTCTGTATTCATTGCTTTTCTTTCCTGTGAAAGAGAAGACTTTATGACTACCCCTGAAGCTTCACTCAGGTTTTCTGTCGATACCCTTTATTTCGATACGGTTTTTACTGAACTGAACACCATTACCAGGAGTTTTACCATTCATAATCCACATAAGGATTTTCTGAAAATTTCGCGCATTCGACTGGCAAAAGGTGAAAATTCCGTTTATCGTATGAATCTTGACGGTGTTCCGGGAATTGACTTTCAAAATATAGAAATACCGCCACAAGATTCCATTTATGTTTTTATCGATGCTACCCTTGATCCGAATAACAGCGATAATATTTTATTACAGCAGGATTCGGTAGTTACAGAAACCAACGGAAACATTCAGGATGTGGATCTTGTGGCCTGGGGTCAGGATGTACATTTATTGAGAGGAAAAGTGCTTTCCACACAGACCTGGGCGAATGATAAACCTTATTTAATCATCGATTATGTGTATGTCGATTCCTTAGAGGTTTTGACCATAGACCCCGGAGTCAGGGTTTACCTGCACCGGGATGCTATTTTTGCCGTGGCTGGTACCCTTATTGCAAATGGAGAAAAAGACCTTCCGGTAAGCTTTTCAGGGGACAGGCTGGAGGATGACTATCAGGATATTCCCGGACAATGGGCTGGAATTCATTTTATGGCCGGGAGTCGTGATAATAAATTAAACTATACAGAAATACGAAGTGGAAATTTTGGAATGATTGTAGATACTTTCATGAATAATAACCCTACTCTTGAAATCAGAAATTCTACGATTGCTCATACGAGTTCTGTTGGTATTTTGGCAAGGGGGGCGAAAATACTGGGTGTAAATAATCTTATTTATCATTGTGGATCGAGTGCTCTGGCGCTTACTATTGGTGGGAGTTATGAGTTTTATCATTGTACCATTGCCAGTAGATGGGATTATGCTCCTTTACGCACAGACCCAGCAGTTTATATGTCAAACTATTACTATTATAATGATACTCTTCCTTCAGGGAAAGTCGATCAGCAAGTTGAAATCCGCGATATCGAGAAAGCTTATTTTGGAAATTGCATAATATGGGGAGATCAGCAGAATGAGTTAATCATTGATAAGCATCATGATGCAGGAGAATTGAATTACTTTTTTGATCACTGTCTGGGCAGATTTAATCCAGAAGGGTTTAAGTTGGAAGAGGAAAGGTTTCCCGGATTGATTAATAATGAAGATCCGAAATTTGTTTCCTGGAGTAGTACTAATTACGATTTTCAGCCCGACTCTCTTTCTCCTGCCATTGATGCCGGGAAAGATTCAATAGCCCTGAAATATCCTAAGGATGCGAACGGAAATAGCCGTCTTGAGGATGAGTCGCCGGATATTGGAGCTTACGAGTATTTCTATCAGGAAGCGCCACAAAGATAAACCCTGCTTTGACCTGATCCGCTTTAATAATCCTGTCCCAAATTTCTTAAGTGGCACATAGATAACCATATTCCGGTGAGTTGTTATCTTTCTCCAAAAATACGGGCTTAATCAGGCTTCATTTCTTAGCCAGGATCCTTTTGGCTATTAATTTTTAACATGCAGAAAATAAGACTGATAGGAGTTGTTTAAAAAATATTTTTCCTTTTTTATTAATCCATACGCTGATATTTTGGGTTTTTTGACATTAAGAAATAAGAAGTAAAAAAAGCAATGAAAATCTGTCTTTTATTGGTGTTTTTTTTTGGGGACTTTTATGCAGGTTGACCGGGGAGGAGGACAGCCTGGTGATTTTCTTCTGGAATGTGGAGAATATGTTTTATCCCGGTGATGACTCTTTGAGAATGGATGATGAGTTTACACCTGAGGGTGAACGTTTCTGGAGCTGGTATCGTTATTATTCGAAAAATGCCAGGATCTGGAAGACCATTATTGCAGCGGGAGATTCCAGACCTCCTCCTGTCATCTGCCTGGCAGAAATTGAAAACAGGCAGGTTCTCAAGGATCTTTTTATTTTTTCACCTCCCGGTCAATTTGAATACGAAATCATTCATGAAGAGTCGAATGACCACAGGGGAATTGATGTTGCCATTTTATATGATCCTGATAGGATTATATTGAGGAATTACAGGATTATCAGGGTTGATCTCAAAAACCTGGGAGGAAGAGAAACCCGGGATATTCTTCTTGCAAATTTTCAATATAAGACAGACAGCTTCAGTATTTTTCTCAATCACTGGCCCAGTAAATATGGAGGTGCCGGTATAACTGAAAAATTCAGGATGAGGGCTGCTCGCAGATTGGTTGATGAATTACATGTTTTCTATGAGGAAGAACCCGGGGTGAAGGCTATTTGTCTTGGCGATTTTAATGATACGGAATCAAGCAATTCAATCCGGTTTTTGATGGAGAATGGGAAATTAAATTTAATAACTCCCTTAAATGATTATCCGAAAGGAAGCCTTAAATTTCAGGGCAGATGGCAGTTAATCGATCATGTCCTGGTTAGCCGGGGTTTGATATCTCCCGGAAAGGGTTTAAAAGCGGGCGATGTGAATATTTATTGTCCCGATTTTTTGCTGGAGAATGATTCCAAATATGGTGGAAAAAAACCTTTCAGGACCTGGTATGGATTTTCATACCGGGAGGGTTTCAGTGATCATCTACCCTTAATAGTTACTCTTTCTTTTTAAGACCAAGTTCATCGGCTTTCTTCATCATAAAGATCCGGGCATCTTCATAATTATTCGGGATTTCACCTTCGAGAATGGCTTCTTTTATGGAATTTTTTATTTCTCCAACGATTGGACCAGGTCTGATATCAAAAGTGTTGATAATTTCTTCTCCTCGTATCGGGGGTTGAAAATTCCGGATGGAATCTTTCTCTTCTATTTCTTTCATTTTTTGTCTGACCAGCTTAAAATTCCGGAGGTAGCGTTTAACCTTATGTTCATTTTTAGAAGTAATATCAGCTTCACATAATTTCATCAAATCTTCAAGATCATCACCTGCTTCATATAATAATCTTCGGATCGCAGAATCCGACACACTTTCTTCAACAAGTGCGATTGGCCTCAAATGAAGGCGAACCATTTTTTGTACAAATTTCATTTTTTCATTCAGGGGTAGCCTCATTCTTCGGAATATACCGGGAATCATTTTCATGCCCAAGAATTCATGACCGTGGAAAGTCCAACCTGTTCCAGGTTCGAATTTTTTTGTGGCGGGTTTGGCTATATCGTGAAGGAGGGCTGCCCAGCGAAGCCAGAGGTGATCACTTTTTTTTGCCAGATTGTCAAGGACTTCCAGTGTATGTTTAAAATTGTCTTTATGTTCTTTTCCTTCTTTGCTTTCTACCCCTTTTAGCTGGTCTAATTCCGGGAATATGATTGCAAGCAGGTTGCTTTTTTCCAGCAAATAAAAGCCTTTGGATGGTGCATCACTCTGTAAGATCTTATTCAATTCATCTGTAATCCGTTCTTTTGAGATAATCCTAATCCGTTCTTTATTATTTCGTATGGCTTCAAAACTTTCTTCTTCTATGGTAAACTTAAGTTGTGTTGCAAAACGTATGGCTCTCAACATCCTTAATGGATCATCAGAAAATGTCTGATTCGGGTCAAGAGGTGTTCTAATGA
>CAZQOV010000011.1:0-34887 GCA_964595055.1 uncultured Bacteroidaceae bacterium
GAGATGTTTCATGTCACTATTTTTGATCCGGGTGAAGCTCCTAAAAAGGATGGTGAAGTGGATTATTCCCGGGATTTCTTTGCCCGGCCGACAAACCTTACCGTCTCAGGTCAACTTGAAGCCGAATTGGCAGCACTTGCTCTTGGAGGGGTTTACACCTTTGGACCTACATTCAGGGCTGAAAATTCCAATACACCACGGCACCTTGCAGAGTTCTGGATGATTGAACCGGAAGTGGCCTTCCATGATATCAATGATAACATGGATCTGGCTGAAGATTTTGTGAAATACCTTATAAATTACATTCTTGAGAATTGTCAGGACGATCTTGAGTTCCTGAACAAGATGTTCGATAAGGAACTCATTGATCGTTTAAAGTTCGTTGTGAACAATGAGTTTATCCGAATGGTTTATACAGATGCCATAGAAATTCTCAAGAAGTCAGGTCAGGAATTTGAATTTCCAGTGGAATGGGGACTTGATCTTCAGGCCGAGCATGAAAGGTACCTGGTAGAAAAACATTTCAAAAAACCGGTTATTTTAACGGATTATCCAATGTCTATCAAGGCATTTTATATGAAGCAGAACGATGATGGAAAAACAGTAAGGGCAATGGACGTGCTTTTCCCGAAAATCGGAGAGATTATCGGGGGGTCACAACGTGAGGAAAATTACGATAAGCTTATAAAACGGATAAGGGAACTGAATTTGCCGGAAGAGGAGCTCTGGTGGTTTCTCGATACCCGTAAATTTGGAACAGTAGAACATTCGGGATTTGGTCTTGGCTTTGAAAGACTTGTGCAGTTTGTGACGGGAATGGGGAATATCAGGGATGTGATTCCATTTCCCAGAACACCTAGAAATGCAGAGTTTTAACAGGAAACTGTAGGATTTTATAAAAGGAAATAGTAGATTTATACGGATAGATTTAAAGAGAGATGTTAAAACAAAAGCTCCAGCAGAAATTACTACAAAAGTTATCTCCGCAGCAGATCCAGATGATCAAGTTGCTGGAGATTCCTACTATTCAACTGGAGCAAAGGATAAAAAATGAGTTGGAAGAGAATCCAACCCTGGAAGAAGGAGCCGATGAAGATGAATTTCAGGATAGTTATGATGAAGATAGCGAAAATGAAGATACTTCAGATCAGGATGAATTTTCTCTGGAAGATTATATGGAGGATGATGAAATTCCCAATTACAAATTGTCTTCCAGTAATTATTCCAAAGATGACAAATATGAGGAGATCCCCTTTTCAGTAGGTTCTTCATTTCATGAGATCCTCGAAAGTCAGTTAGGTTTGCGGAGACTTACAGAACGTGAAGAAATGCTGGCCAGGTATCTTATTGGAAATATTGATGAAGACGGTTATTTGAGAAGAAAACTTGAGGCAATTGTGGATGATCTTGCTTTTTCTCAGGGAATTACTACCAATGAAACAGAGTTGAGAGAAGCATTGGATATCATCCATGATTTTGATCCCGCCGGAGTGGGTGCCAGGGACCTTCAGGAATGTCTTTTGCTCCAGGTCGAGCGCAAAGACCTCAGCGATCCAAATGTGAAAAATGCGTATGATATTCTGAAGTTTCATTTTGATGAATTTTCCAAAAGACATTATGATAAGGTAATTAACCGGATGGATCTTAAGGATGGTGAGATGAAGGCGGCCATTGAAGAGATTACCAAATTGAATCCAAAGCCAGGCGGATCAGTTACTGATCCCATGGATAAAACAGGTGAACATATTATTCCCGATTTTATTTTGGAAAATAATGAAGGAGATCTCCAATTAAGCCTTAATGCCAAAAATGTTCCGGAATTGCGATTAAGTAAGACCTACAGCGATATGTTACAATCCTACTCGGCGAAAAAAAAATCTGCCAGTAAAGAAGATAAGGATGCGATAAGTTTCGTGAAACAGAAACTTGATTCTGCCCGATGGTTTATTGATGCTATAAAACAAAGGCAGAATACACTGATGCTTACTATGAATGCCATACTCAATTATCAGAAAGAATATTTTCTTGAGGGCGATGAGAAAAAGTTACGCCCCATGATATTGAAAGATATTGCTGATATCACCGGTCTCGATATTTCCACCATTTCAAGGGTAGCCAATTCCAAGTATATTCAAACTCATTTCGGTATTTATCCCTTGAAATATTTCTTTTCGGAAGGTATGCAAAAAGAATCAGGTGAAGAGGTATCAACAAGAGAAATAAAAAGCATACTTCAGGAATGTATTGATAATGAAGATAAACGCAAGCCTTTAACCGACGAGAAGCTGGCTGATATCCTGAAAGAAAAAGGCTATCAGATTGCCAGAAGAACGGTGGCTAAATATCGGGAGCAGATCAATATTCCGGTAGCCAGACTCAGAAAAGAATTATAGACATGGTCAAAAAAATTGCCCAGGCTTTTTCCTGGTTCTTTCATCCCCTGCTAATGCCTACCATTGGGATCGTGATACTTTTGTATACCAATTCCTATATTTCCTATATTCCGATAGAGGCAAAAAAAATGCTGATTATATTAACCGCAATAGGGACCCTTATTCTTCCTGCTTTAATGATTCCCTTGTTTCTCCTCCAGGGAAAGGTTTCCAATATGGAACTGGATGAGAGAAAGGAAAGATTATTTCCCCTTGCCCTGACCTTTATCTTTTATTTGCTGACCTTTATTCTTTTTCTCAGGATTCCGGTCTTTAAACTTATTCATTCCTTTATGCTCGGTACATCTTTATCTGTGCTGGCCGGTTTTCTTATTTCATTAAAATGGAAGATAAGCACACACATGATTGGTCTGGGTGGGATAGCGGCGCTGGTTCTGATCCTGTCGTTTAAACTGGATATTTATCTTCTCTATCCCTTGATAGGAATACTGGTTGCAACCGGCCTGACCGGTTCTTCGCGACTTTACCTCAAGGCCCACTCGGAGTTACAGGTGTATACGGGTTTTTTTACCGGATTGGTTCTGGTGCTTGGGAGTTTGCTGGTTTATTAAGCGGGGTAGGAGAACAGAGTGAGTGTGAGAATGAGGATGCTTCCGTGAGTGGAATACTTTCGTAGCAGGAGAGAATTTTCCCTCGATCCCAAAAGACAGAGCGGATTGTCATCCCGACCAACGGGAGGGACCTCTGCAATCCGGAACGGATTGCGTAGTGAAGCAAATTGTTATGCCGGTAAAAGGAACACGAAAGGACGCTGTCATCCCGAACGGCGGTTACTGAGCGTTAGTCGAGGTAAGGGAGGGACCTCTGCAGTTCGGCACTGAACTGCGTTGTCAGGTGAATGGGAATGCCAGAAATATCGTTTTGTGATGAAGCGTTAATGCTCTAATAAAATGAATGTTGAGAATGCTTTGATGGGTGTAATGCATTAGGAGCAAAAGAGATATTTCTCCCTTCAAGTCTTACTCCCAGGAAACATAATTCATACGTAGCAAGAGAGAGGTCTTATTACCGGTGCATTTGTAAAAAGGTATTTATAACAATCTTTTCACCTCAGTCTCCTCCCCAAACCTCATCTCCTCAAAATAAACCCCCTCAACCAAATTTACTCCGGGTTTTTTTCCTTCTTCAAAACTGCCAAATGTATGGTCAATACCGAGGATTTTTGCTCCGTTAATGGTGGCGAAAGTAAGGAGTTTTTCAAGACTTGTTTCAGGGTAGTTTTTACTTAAGGTGATGAGCTAGGCAAGGATGGAAAGCCGATGGTTGGATGAAAGGCTGTCGGTTCCGATGCAGACCTTATCCGGATAAGCTTTCATCAAATGCGAACCCGGTAGTTTGTTGGAAATGTAAAGGTTTGAATTCGGACAGAGACAGAAATAGGTCTTGTCCAGATCGAGAGATGAATTTGCAATATCGTCCGGGGTGGTGTAAACGTTGTGTACCAGAAGCAGAGGGGACCTATCGGGAATTGCACCGGAAAGCCACGGAAGCGTTTTCATTTTCCTGGGTTTGGAGTCTCCTATTTCAAACCCGAGATCCTCGAAGAGCTGAAGGAAATTGCCTTTTCTTTCGGAAATGAACTCGTCTTCAAATTCTGTTTCCTGGTTGTGAATGGATAAAATATTGTTTTCGTCATTGACATTCCTGCGAAACACTTCAAAAAGTCTTTCCGAAACGGTGTATGCCGAGTTGGGTGTTAAGGAAGCAGACAGGGAGTATTCTTCTTTGGCTTTTCTTAGCAATTTCATACCCTCATTCAGCGTTTTTCCTGCCTGGGCATTTTCCATATTGAAAATTTCCACGAAGGTATGATAGTGCAGTTCGCTGTTTGTTTTCAGTGGAAAACTGTCTTCTTTGTTCGATATATCGCCCACGGCAACAATACCCTCTCTTTTCATTTCTTTATCGGCTTCAATCATTGCGGCTTCAATGGAATTTTTATCGTAATCCCGCCCGGTGACGATCTGGTGAATAAACTTATCCAACCCGATGTACTCCGGCACTTTTCCTTTTAAATGCGACAATTCGATATGACAATGGGCATTGACAAATCCGGGGGTAATAATTCCGTTATAATGTTTTAGACCTGCTTCTTCTTTAAGATCTCCTTCAGGCTGATTTAATGATAATACCTTGCCCTGTTCATCGGTTTCAAGGATACCGTTTTTTATGAATCCCCTGTCAGGTGAAAAAATGTAATTTGCTGAAAATTTTGGCATAGGTATGCATCGTTATTTTTTATTGTTGATCTTCATCTCGTTCAAATTTTGGTTTTTTTTCCCTTAGTGAATCCAGACGATAGTTCAACTCGAAAATTACTCCATCATAAACCTCAAGGTAAAGATCCGGTTTTTTTGTATAAAGTGATACGGTTGTGTCAAACTCAGCTTTAGTAACCCCGTATTTTTCGAAGATAGAGCTGTAAAGGTCTATGCTGTCAAGGGCTTCATATTTTCTATAATAATCAGGGTTGTTTGTTATAGCATCCATCAAATGTATATCCGCAAGGATTTGAACAAATTTCTCCTGTGCAATAGCATCCCTTCGTGACACTTTTACTTTGGTCGGATCATCCGTACAGGAGGGGAGGAGGAAGATCACCAGGCATATGTATGTTAGTATTTTTCGCATTCCACTGAGCTTTGTGCAAAGATAATAAAAGTTGTGCAGTTATGCAGTTGGATCTCATAACGTCAATGTTTCTTCACTACGCTCAGAAATTTTTTCTGTATTAGTCAAAATAATCACAATAGCTTTTAGAAGCGATTTATCGTTATTTTCTCAAAGGATAGTAATTGTTAGTCTTGAAAATCACTGAACCCAGCGAAGTGAATTGACGAATTGAATTCTAACTGCACAACTGCACAACCCCATTAATGATAAGCAGTTACTAGTTAATGTAATATCCAAATCGCAGCCTCAATTCCTATCGAATCGCATTAAACCTGTACCCAATCATAATTTCATGACTACCGGAATTATAGTTTCTGAGGCCATTGATGCCCATATCATAGGCATAACCGAAGTAGAATTTTTCATCGTAAACATAACCGAGAAGGAGAGAAAGGGCATCCTGCAAACGGTAGGAAAGTCCTCCCCAGATCATGTCCTGATAAAGAACACGGGCAGTGAGATCGAATTGAAATACTCCAGGGGCTGAGGCTTTCACAATAACAGAGGGTTCTGCGATGAAATCGCGGTTTATTTCATATTTATACCCCCCTGTCAGGTAAAAATGGCTCTTGAGTTTATTGAGGCCATTGTTATCCTCGAAGAACTTGAGCTTGTTATTCAGAAGTTGAGAAACACTGAAACCTGCGTACCATTCATCTGCGTAAGCATAAAAACCGATGGTTGCATCGGGAACATAAGAATTATAAACAATAGGCTGTATGGCCAGATCATTCTGATCCTTTATGGTTAACTGAGCACCATCAAGTTTAAATTGCATAAGGCCAAAGGAAAGTCCGCCCGAAATTCGGATATCATTACTGATTTCCACATTATACGCATAGGATCCGGATATTCCTGTCCTGCTGGTAGGACCTGTGACGTCATTATAGATATATCCCCCAAAGCCCATAGGCAATTCAGCATGTGGTCCATATATGCTCAAGGTGTTTGTCAGGGGAGGATCAGTGAGTCCTATCCATTGGAATCTGTGGTTGGACCGGATCTGATAATAGCCGTCGGTTCCGGCAACCGCAGGATTAATGACAAAATCATTGAACATATATTGAGTAAAATGCGGGGATTGTTGAGCCCTTGCCATCAATCCGCAAAACCCCAGAAGAACAAATATGTTTAATATCTTTTTCATTTTCATTTCTTTTTACCTTACTATGGTTACCGGACCGGTAATTGCACTCGCCCCCGGATAGGGGACAACAACATAATAATAGGTTCCTACCGGAACATCGGTTCCTTTAAATCTGCCATCCCAGCGCTTATCGTCGGTATATCCTTTTGAGCTGAAGAGTCTTTCTCCCCAGCGATTGAAGACTTCGACGGTCATTTCGGGGTACAGGCTTGCATAGTCTATATCCCAGTAATCGTTAATGCCATCACCATTGGGAGAAAAGGCATTGTAGATCACTAATTTTTCGGCAATGGTTATGGTTAGGGTATCGCGGTCGATACACCCATCCTCAGTTTCAGCACTAACAATATAAGTGGTAGTTTGTGAGGGCGAAAGGGTGGGATTAGCCGAAGCAGTGTCATCTATGCCTGCAGCAGGTTCCCATTTATAACTTAAATAAGGACCTCCTTCGGTGTTGATGGTCAGGGATTGATCATCGGTTATAGTGGTGTCAGGACCTGCATCCAGTCCAAATCTCGGGTAAACGGTGATATTTACCGTATCTAAGTCATAGCAGTCATCCATTCCCGAAGCCCTCAGGATAAAGGTTCTGTCTTCAGTAGTTTCAACAAGCGGATTGGCAATTGCAGTATCGCTTAATCCTTCTGCGGGATACCAGACAAGTGATGTACCACCATAGCCATTCAGTCTGAGTTCATCACCAAAACAAACGGCCGTATCTTTTCCGGCATCGGCAATTACTTTTGTAAGAGCCGGAACCTCAATGGTATCGCTGGCAGTACATCCATTTTCATCTGTTGTGCTGATCCAGTATTTACCTGCGTTGATATTATTCAGGTCTTCAGAAGTGCTTCCTGTTGACCATTGGTAATCAACCTCGCCCTGGGCACCATTTACGGTAACATCTATAGCTCCGTCGTTACTGAATGAGTTGCAACTGGCCGGGGTTATATTGCTGAAGATGGTCATTTTCACCGGTTCATTGATAAAGATCGTATCCCGGAAGTACCTGTTGTCTTCATCTCTTGCAAACACATAATAGCTGCCTGCAGAAATATTTTCCCAAACCCCACTGGATGTCCAGGTTGTACTGTCATCAATGGAGTATTCAGCTTCTCCGACAGGATCATTTGCTACCATTGTTATGCCGGCATCATCCGATCCATAGCAGCTATTGTGGGTAACGCTAACAGTGACATCTAGAGGCTGGATTTCGCTTACTACTACACTTTCTTCATACTTACAGTCATTTGCATCTCTTATTATCACCTCATAGGTACCGGTCTCAAGATCGGTATATTCTGTCTGAGTACTGAACGGACCGTCTGGACCTGAGATTGAATACTCAAGGCTTCCTGTTCCTCCGGTTGCATTGGATATTGTTATGCTACCCAGCTGGGTTTCATCCCTTGCGGGGGTAGTGGTTATTTCAGCAGTGATCTCTTCCGGTTGAGTTATGCTCAGAGTGGCGGAACTGATCTGGCAGCCGTTGGCATCTTCGGCTATCACCGTATAGTCTCCTGTGGTAAGATTTGTATAGTTACCATTACCCTGCCAGCTTAAACCGCCATCAATGCTGTATTGAACTGGCGGAGTTCCCCCGCTGACTTCGAAATTTATTTCACCGCCTGCATCCCCGAAACAGGTATTTACATCGGTTTTACTCTCCGTATCTATGGTCAGGGCAGGTGGTTCCGTGAATTCAAGAGTATCTACCGGCATGGAGCATTCATTAACATCTCTTACTTCAAGAAAATAGGTTCCAGGTGTTAATCCCGGGAAGTCGCCAGAAGTACTAAAGTTTGCACCATCATCAATGCTGTATTCGTAAGGAGGAGTACCACCGGAAAGATAGAAATGGATCTCTGCATTATCCTCACCGTTGCACTGGATTTCCTGCGAGATCACTGAATCAACTGCTATGGGGGTAGGTTCATTTATGGTAAATTCAGAACTGGTAATCGGGCCGCAATTATTGGCATCATCTACTTCAACCCTGTATGTACCCTGGGAGAGGTTGTTAAACACTCCATCGTCTGTTACGGTGCCGTCGGGTATAAGGGTATAGCTATAAGGCATAGTTCCGCCGGAGGCGGTAACGCTAATGGCTCCGTCATCAGCATCAGGACAGCTTATGTCGGTCGAATTCTCTGTATCGATTGCAAGGAGCAAAGGTTCAGTAATTGTTATTATGCTATCCACGGTGCAGCCATTGGCATCCTGGACGGAAAGTGTGTGTTCTCCGGCTGGCAGATCCGTAAATGTCCCGTTTTCCTCAAAAGGACCACCATTAATAGCGTACTGAAGCCCTCCTGCACCACCGGAGGCGCTAAAATCTACCGCACCATTCGCATCACCGGTACAACCGAATACGTCCGTTATTGTTATTGAAGTGAAAAGGATAGGATCGGGCTGGGACAATTCCACTGTGGTATCTATGGTACAGGCATTTGTATCGGCAATGGTAATGGTATGTATGCCTCCGCCAACCGGATCAAAAAGCCCTGTTGAGTTGATGGTTGTGTGATTCAGTATAAATTCTTTGCGACCGGATCCTCCTGTGGCTTCAATGAAAATTTGTCCGTTTATATTTCCAAAACAACCGGATACATCCACCTGAGCATAATCCGATATTTTTATCTGGCTGGGTTGACTGATCTTATTTAGGTTCCCATCAGCGATGCAACCATTCGAATCTTTGACTATAGTCTGGTAAGAGCCTGCCGGAAGATTCTGGAAGGTTGGATCGGATGAAAAATCAATACCATTGTTTATGGAGTATTCATAGGGTTCAGTGCCCCCGGAAATATCCAGGATCCGTATTTCGCCCAGACTATCCCCGTAACACAGGTTATTGTTAATACGGATCTCGCTTTCAACGACCAGCTCGTTGGGTTCCTCAATGCTTATGTTTTCTGTGCTTATACATTCGTTTGCATCTTTTACAAATAGGGTATAATCATTTCGAGAGAGACCGGTAAACTGGTTGCCAGATTGGTAGGTAATTCCATTTCTCGAGTATTCATAATCGGGGGTACCTCCTGTTGCCATTACCGTAATGGTTCCATTTGCATCCCCTGCGCATGTTACATCTGTTTTTGTGAGGCTCACAGTGAGGGGAGATGGTTCGGTTATATCCACTTCAAGCGGAGTGTTCAGAGCACATGAATTGACATCTGTAATGTTCAAGGTATAGGTTCCTGCCGCCAATCCACTGATATCTTTGTCGGAAGAAGTGAACCCGGAGGGTCCGGTCCATTCGAAGGTAAGTGGAGCTGTTCCTCCGGTAACATTTATATCGATGCTTCCATCGCTGTCACCTGCACAATTAAGATTTAATTGTGAGCTGCCTTCTACAGTTGCAGTAATAGGGGCAGGCTCAATAATATCGATCGGGGTTGCCGTAGCTGCTGAACATCCATTTTCATCTTCAACGGAAACCGTATAGCTGCCTGGATCGAGATCTGTGAAGGTTCCGGTAGTGTTGGAATCTGATCCCGGGGTTAAGGTATAGGTAAGCGTACCTGTGCCTCCCGATGCGGTTAAGGTGATGGTTCCGTCTGCTGCTCCGTTACAGCTTATGTCTTTTTTCGCCTGGTCTGTTATGGTAACCGGCTCAGGGTCAATAATTTCTATGGGACCGGTATCTGCAGAAGGACATGCATTGACATCGTCTACAGTGACTGTATAGGTTCCTCCGGAGAGATTGTTGAAATCCCCTGTTGGCTGGGTAACTCCGCCTGGATTGAGAGTATAGCTTAAAGGTGCAGTTCCTCCGGTTGCCGTTACAGAAATCTGACCATCATCAGCTCCTTTACAGCTGATATCCTGTGAACTAAAATTACTTATGCTTATTGGCTCCGGTTCATTCACTACGAGCGTTCCTGAAATTACCGGACCGCAGGAAGAAGAATCTGTTACTTCAATGGTATAGTCTCCTGCAGATAATCCTGAGAACGTTCCCGTAGAATTAACCGTTCCGGAAGGTTGCAGGCTGTAGTTATAAGGAGGTGTTCCCCCGCTAACGGTAATGGATACAATTCCATCAGTTGCACCATTACAACTGATATCGGTAGCATTTTCATCATCTATTGAGATTTCTGTTGGTTCATTGATGGTGATAGGAGTTGTAGTTGCAGATGGACAGCCATTTTCATCATCAACCGAAACGGTGTAGGTATCAGGGCCCAGATCTGTGAAAATTCCTGTGGTGTTTGACATTGCTCCTGGGTTGAGTGTATAGGTGAGTGTTCCTGTCCCACCTGTTGCTGTCACTGTAATTGTTCCATCACTTGCCCCATTGCAGGTGATATCTGTTTTGTCCTGATCTGTGACAGAGATGGGATCAGGATTGATAATATCAATATTTCCGGTTGTTGCAGCGGGGCATCCGTTTGCATCGTTAACGGTAACCGTATAGCTTCCACCGTCAAGTCCGTCGAAATTCCCTGTACCATTGGTAACTGCTCCCGGATCGAGTGTATAGCTCAGTGGAGCTGTTCCGCCGGTAGCGGTGACATTTATTTCTCCATCACCGGTTTCGTTACAGCTTAGGTTCTGTGAATTTACATCGTTGATGGAAATTGGGGCAGGTTCATTCACGGTAAGTGTACCTGAGCTGACCGGACCGCAGGAAGAAGCATCTGTTACTTCAATGGTGTAGTTTCCGGCAGAAAGCCCTGAGAAACTTCCGGTTGAATTCACGGTTCCTGAAGGTTGAAGGGTATAATTATAAGGAGGATTCCCCCCGCTTACATTTACAGATGCCGTGCCATCATCGGCACCGGTACAAGTGATGTCCGTGGCATTTTCATCATCAATGGTAATTGGAGAAGGTTCATTGATGGTGATTGGGGTGGAGATTGCTGCGGGGCAATTATTTTCATCATCAACAGAGACGGTATAGGTATCGGGACCAAGGTTTGAAAATGAACCGCTTGTATTGGAAATAGCTCCCGGATCCAGGGTATAGGTAAGAGTTCCTGTACCTCCTGTGGCTGTAACTGTTATGGTTCCATCACCGGCCCCGTTGCAGGTGATATCCGTTCCTGACTGACCGGTAATGGCAATGGGATCAGGATCTGTAATGTCAATAGCTTCGGTTACAGCAGCCGGGCATCCGTTGGCATCATTCACTGTTACGGTATAACTTCCACCGTCAAGTCCGGTGAAATTGCCTGTACCATTGGTAACTGCACCGGGATCGAGGGTATAACTCAAGGGTGCAGTTCCACCTGAAGCGGTAACTGAGATTTGGCCATCAGCAGCGCCGCTGCATGTAACATCCTGTGAACTTACATTGTCTATGCTTATGGGTGAGGGTTCGTTGATGGTGAGTGTGCCGGTAGTCACAGGCCCACAGGAATTGGCATCTGTAACGCTTACCGTGTAATCGCCGGGAGCAAGGTTTTCAAAAGTACCATCCGGATCTACAATATTTCCGGGGCTTAGGGTAAACTCATAGTCCGGAGTTCCTCCGGTTACGTTTACCGTTATGGTTCCGTCTGTTGAACCTGTGCAGGAAACATTGCTGGTGCTTGTTCCGGTTATAATAAGTTCGTCGGGTTGGTTTACAGTGACCGGATTGCCTGTTGCCGGGGCACAATTATTTATATCCGTTACCTCTATGGTATAGTTCCCAGCGGGTACACCGGAAAAGTTACCCGATGTGTTGGATTGAATGGCGCCAGGATTTAGGGTATATAAGTAAGGTGGTGTTCCTCCTGCAGCAATGGCACTAACGGTTCCGTCATCAACACCAAAGCAAGTTGCATCTGTTGCCGATTCAGAATTCACTGAAATCGGATCAGGATCCTCAACCAGAAGTGTTGAAGTAACGTCAGAAGTTGAACAGCCTGTTGCGTCTGTAACCGTAACGGTGTAATTGCCGGGGCCTATATCAGAAAAGATTCCTGTAGAATTTATATCTCCACCCGGATTTAGTTCAAAATTATAATTTCCTGATTCTCCAACAGCGCTCACCTGAATTTCTGCATCTGCAAAGCCGGTACATGAAATAGGGATGACAATAGCACTGGTAATTGAAATGGGATCCGGTTCAGCAACAACTGCACCCCTGAAAATGTAATCACCATCATTTTTATCCTCAACTCTTACATCCCATTCTCTCGCGTCTATGGAAGAAAATGTGTAAACCGTGTCATTGGTTGAAGGTGAGTTTAAGGTTTGTGGGAAATCCACAAGGGAATAAGTATAGGGTCCTTGTCCTCCTGAGATGGTAATCTGAACTACTCCATCTTCCCCCCCGTTACAACTTACATTTGTAACCTGTACGTCTACAATGGAGGGTTGTGCAAAGAGACTGATTCCAGATAGAATCCCTAAAATACCCGCCAGTAAATATTTTTTCATTCGTTTATTTTTTCTGTAAACCTGAACTAACTATATACGATACCTCATTTCTACGGAGGTATAGAGTTTTAGTTTCGGGATTTTAATAGAATGTTCAGGGTCTACAGGCTTTTGGGGTAAAGGTATGGGGGGAGGGAATATGATTTCCGGGTTTTTGGAAAAAGTTATTAACCGGTTTTTTTTAGAGCCCCGAGCTTCCTCAATGTCCCTCATGCACACTCAAATCCGCTGAAGAAATTTTTCTCGCAGGAATATAAGCAGCCAGAAATCCTATCATCAAAATAGTAGCCCAGATAAGTAAAATGTCTGTAATTTGGTATTTTACAGGATACGCACTTATTACAAAGGTGCCTGATCCGCCTATTTTTATGATTTCAAAATATTGTTGGATCAGGCTTATCAGGGTTCCGAAAAAAACGCCTAAAAAGGAACCGATAATGGAGATCATCCAGCCTTCCATGAGAAAAATATTCCGGATAAGACGGTTACCTGCTCCCATATTGGTGAGCGTAGAGATATCATCTTTTTTATCAAGGATGAGCATCGTCAGTGATCCAATGATGTTGAAAGAAGCAATAATCAGGATTAAGGTAAGGATCATAAAAGTGGCCCACTTTTCGGATCTCATTATTCGGTAGAAAACCTCGTTTTGTTCGTATCTGTCCTGTACGTTAAAAGATTCACCAGTTATTTCTCTTATTTGTTGTTTTAAAGTCTGTATATCAGCCTCTTCTTTTAGTTTTATTTCCAGGGCACTTACTGCTTCCTCGTACTCCAAAAGATCTCTGACCACATAAATGGGAAGTATTATATATCGTGAATCATAATTTTGCTCAATGCTGAATATACCGGAAGGGAATACAACTTTTCGGTTAAATGATGCCTCCGGGTTGATCAAACTGTACGTGCCGGTTCGTTTTGGAACATAAAACACCAGGGGTTGAAGAAAATTTAGTCCGACCCTGAGGCTGTAAGCAACTCCTTGTCCAATCACCGCAAGGGGTTTGTCTTGTTGTTCCAAAACAAAATCACCCTCGCGCATCATAGTATCAATCCCTGTAACATCAATGAATTGTTCATCCACTCCTTTTATCGTGGCAATGAATTGCTTTTCATCATACCTTACCAGTGAATTTTCTTCAAGGACTTCGGAAACCGTATTAACCCCTTCCAGATCAATAATCAGGTTTTTCCCGGCTTCTTCCGGTAAAAATGTCTTTCCTTCCACCGTTGTGATCTTGATATCCGGATCAAAGGCATTGATCAGCGATTTTATTACCTGGTCGAAACCATTGAAAACGGAAAGTACCACCACCAGTGCTGCCACTCCTACAGTGACACCGAGAACGGAGATAAGAGAAATTACATTAATGGCATTTCTCTTTTTCTTTGAAAAAAGGTATCGTTTCGCTATGTAAAAGGAGAGGTTCAACTATAGATCTATTTAATGGCTTTAACAATTAGACCGGTTCCTGTTTTGTGACTGGTATGGACATCCAGGTAATTCAGGATCAGACTGAAAGGGAATGTAACCAGGTAATATACAGGCAACAGGATAAAAAATAATTTTGATACATTCAAAAGACTTATGGGATATTTCATGGACAATCTCCATGAGATCTTCCCCGGAGTGCCATAGGAATAGTGAGCATTAATCTTTGAAAATCCTGCTTTATTAAGTTTTTCTTTAATTTCATCAATATTATAGCCGTCCCTTACATGTTCATCAATGAAAGATTCTTCGTGTTCCTCATGTACATCCGATCCTCCCTGGTCGGAGGGAGTGGAGATAAGCAAAACGCCTTTATCAGCCAGGGATCTGTGAAAATTTTCAAACACTTTGACATCTTCTTCAATATGCTCCATTACGTCTACAGAAAGAATCAGGTTAAATCTTTCCGGATCTTCGTAACGGGTAAGATCGCCCACTTCAAAATTAATACGGTCCTCCATAGATTTTTTTTTAAAAAAATGATTACAGTCCTCAATTTGTTCTTCTTTTACATCAATGCCCAGGATTTTCGCAGCGGGGAATTTCCGGGCAAGAAAAAAACTGTATTGACCAAAACCTGATCCTGCATCCAGAAATTCAGCTTTTTCAGGTAAATCCTGTTTTATGGAACGGATCTGCTTTTTTATATGCCACGCTCTGAGCAGCAGCAAGTCTAGAAGACGATAAAAAATAACCCTAAGAAAAGGGTTCTTATTAAAAACCTTTCCAAGGCTTCTTTTTATGGGGTCGTATTGCATCAATTAGTCGGTTAAAAGATTTTCTATGTTTTCAATATAGTCCAGGCTGTCATCTTCAAAAAAATTCAGTCCGGGAACAATTCGTAATTGATTCCGAACTTTTTTCCCCAGTTCATTCCTTATCTGAGGGGTCATAATTCTTATATCTTTGAGGGTCTTGTCATCTTTTTCCTTTTTAGGGAAAATACTTAGGTAAACTTTTGCCACACTTAAATCGGGACTAATGCGCACAGCAGTAACCGTGATCATTTTGCCTCCCAGTTCATTGGTCATTCTTTGGAATATTATTCCCAACTCCTTTTGCAACAGTCGTGACACTTTTTTCTGACGGGTTGATTCCATAATTAAAAATTTTGGGTTTGCAGTCAAGTTATGCGTGCTGAAATATTCATTTGCTTTTTTACTGATGCAAAGCTACATAAATTTGAGGAAAATGGATTGTTTGTTTATGGGTTTGAGAGATGACATTTATTTTTTGGTAAAGGGAAGCGAGGGAAAACAAAAGGGGGAGGCTGCGGTGATTCGAGCTATGTGGTGGTTTTTCTGTGCCTCCCCCTTTTGTTTTCCCTCGCTCCCGAAAGACGGAGCAGGTTGTCATTCTGAACGCAGTGAAGAATCTCTGCAATCCGTCGGGATTGTGCGGTGAGGCAAATTGGTATGCTAATATGGGAGTACTTCAATGAAGTCCTTGTTGTAGAAAGTGCGCCCCTTCGGCTTACTTCGACTAAAAACCCAAGGGCTGATTCCAGATTAGCAATCACCATAATCTATAGATATTTTTTTCTTAAACCAGAATGCTTATTTTTTCCCCAACAATTGTAACTTTGTGCTTCAAATTTTCTACAATGGAAACAGTATTAAGTGGTATAAGGTCTACAGGTAATCTACATCTGGGTAATTATTTCGGTGCGGTGACGAATTTTGTAAAAATGCAGCATGACTACAACTGCTATTTTTTTGTTGCAGATTTTCATTCACTTACCACACATCCTACCCCGAA
Source organism: uncultured Bacteroidaceae bacterium (assembly GCA_964595055.1). Classification (GTDB taxonomy): domain Bacteria; phylum Bacteroidota; class Bacteroidia; order Bacteroidales; genus CAYRTD01. Next base: position 15,896 of record CAZQOV010000011.1, read on the forward strand.
GGATCTGCACAGGAGTGTCCGACAAGTGCTGGCAGAATATCTGGCATCAGGTATTGATCCTGAACGTTCAACCCTTTATGTTCAAAGCGATGTGCCTGAAATCCCGGAGCTTTACCTTCTTTTAAACATGAATGCCTATGTGGGTGAGCTGGAGAGAACCACAACTTTCAAAGATAAGGTAAGATCGCAACCAGAAAATGTAAATGCCGGTCTACTCACCTATCCCGTTCTGATGGCCGCTGATATTATTATTCACAATGCCCATAAAGTACCTGTGGGTAAAGACCAGGAACAGAACCTTGAGATGACGAGAAAATTTGCCAAGCGTTTCAATCACATGTATGGGGTAGAATATTTCAATATGCCGGAACCCTTTAATTTCGGCAAAGAGCTTATTAAAGTCCCGGGACTGGATGGTACCGGAAAAATGGGAAAATCCGTGGGGAACGGTATTTATCTTGCTGAAGAACCCTCGAGCATCAGGAAAAAAGTCATGAGAGCTGTGACCGATGCAGGCCCCACCCAACCCAACCAGGAAATGACGGAGCCGGTTAAAAACCTGTTTTTCATGATGAAGTTGATGTCGGAGGAAAGCACATACAAGCATTTTCTCGATAGCTATAATGATTGCAGTATCCGTTACGGTGATATGAAAAAGCAGCTTGCCGAGGATATCATTACATTCACCACCCCGCTTAAAGAGAAGATAGACAGCATTGTAAACGATGATGCTTATCTTTCAAAAGTGGTAAAAATGGGTGAGGAAAAGGCTCGCGCCAGTGCCTCTAAAACCCTGAAGGAGGTGAGAAAAATTATTGGGTTTAAGAAATTTTAGGAAACAGCTCGCTCTTTAAAGGAGATGCCCCGGCTCCGCCCGGTATTTGTTCAACCATCAGCTTCCTGTTAGCCCTGTGGGCTCCCGGAAGCTGGGTTTCACAAAATATAAAACCGGGTTTGTTGGACCCGGTTTGCCCCGAAACGAATCAGGTATATTGTTGGATGAACTGATGATTATTATAAAACAAATTGTGTGCCAAAAATTAGAGGAAGGGAGAAGGGGAGGTTTGCGTTTGGAGTCTGGAATTGATGAGTTTTCTCAGAAATGTGATTTGGTTTTTCTGCTGATTATTCTATAAGGTCTTCCCTCGTTTTCATACATTTTATTATGATGCTGTTGGAATTGAAAAAAAGATTATGGTTCCTTTGCCTTCTGAGGATTCTAACCAGATGTTGCCTGAGTGGCTTCTAACCAGCATGTTAACGATCCATAAGCCCAAACCTGTACTTTTCTCGTTTCCTCTTGGTTTGATGGAGGTTTTTGAAAAGGGTTTGAAAAGCTTATCCTGCTCTTCTCCAGGAATCCCCGGCCCTTCATCCTTTACGTAAAATGTATGATTTTTATCCCCGGGGATAACTCCCACCTCAACTTTTGTTTTTTCCGGTGAATACTTGATGCCATTGCTAATCAGATTGTTAAGAATCTGATGAAAGGCCTGTTTGTTGGTCAGTATGGGTTGAATTCTGCCGGGGGACTTAAAAATGAGAGAAACATTCTGAGAATCTGCATAATATTTATTGAACTTTATAATTTCACGGATAAGTATATTGGGATCAGTTTTAGAGACTTCCAGTTTTTTGCGGTTCGATTCAATCCTTGATATTTCCAACAAATCGTTTAAGAGGTTCAGACCGAATTCACCAAGTTCGGCAATTACGGTTAAAAATTTCTTTTCTTTGGTACTTAATTTCTCATATAGTTCTTCATGAAGGAGCGAGGCAATCGAAATTATATTGCCTATGGGATTCCTTAAATCATGGGCGGCTATCCCAAGGAACTGATTTTTGAGTTCATTCAGCTTTTGGAGTTCTGAGTTCTTTTTATACAACTCACGCGTCAGGTCGGCATATTCATCATTTAACTTGAGCATTTCTTTTTGAAGAATCTGACTCTCTTCCGGATCTGATTCCCCAAAGGCAAAAATCTTGTCGTCTTTTTCATTGAAAATAAAATTAAAAGTACCCGGATCCTGGTTTTTTAAATTGATGTGAAGCTTTATCTTTTCCCCATTGGGAGCAATTTGATCAAATGAAAAATTATTATTGAAGTTTATGATGAGATCATTGACACTTTCAAGATTTTCATTCCCTGCCATTTTTTCAGTAAAATCATTGTATTCAATGATCTTTCCATTTTTATGCGCTACAAAAAAAATGAGCGATGAATTGTGAATAATATGATTTACTATAAGTTCTTTATCCATTAAATTTCTTTTAGGAATTTTTCAAATAACAACATATCCATAAAAAGTTTCACATTCTTGTATTTTTTAACTATTTCTTCACCTCCCCACCGGAAGGCCTGTCCACCGATAATTATTTGCAAATCCGGAAATTTTTTGTTTATACGGTTCAGGATTTCCTCCAGTTTTGACATGTTGAAATAAATGGCCACCGATAAAGCCAGATAATCAGGTTCTTTTTCCCTGATCATTTCTTCCAGATCTTTAATGGGAGTGTTCGAACCCAGGAAAAAAGTATCCCAACCCTGAAGCTCCATCAGGTCTGCAACCATTCTTGCTCCAATCTGGTGATATTCGTTGGTAATAGCTGTTACAATCGCTTTTCTCCCTATCTTTTCTGTGTTGAATATGAGCGGATAGGCAAGGGTCATTAAATTTGAGGTAATGGTGGTGACCAGGTGCTCGGTGGCAACTGTGATTCTGTTATTTTCCCATAATTCACCTACTTCGTATAATGATCGTTGAAACAAATTTAAATAAAGATCCTTCAGCTCAATGTCATCCTCAATCAGGTTTTGTACAATTAGTCTGCATGTAAATTTCTCTCCTAAAAGAAGAGAAGAAAGATACTTCTGATAGAGTCTCTCTGAAATCTTTCCGGCCATGGTACAAGCTCCTCCTAGGGTCAAATATAGAAAAATTTTAAAATACGGGGAAGAGAGTTTTTGGAGTGGTTGTACTCAGGGGAGTACGCAGCGGGGATATTACACAGAGTTGCACCGGGTGCACTAAGGGCCACAGGGAAATATGGAATAGCAGGGCGTTTTGGAGTCGTTGTGTCCGGGGGAGTAAACGGGGAGGAGAATGTGGTGGGATAATGAGGTAAAGTCCAACTGCCAACCGCAGTAATCCCTGCCTTTGCCCTTAAAGCACATCAGGAACCCTCCAGTCAATGGGTTCTACACCATTCTTCACCAAAATATCATTTGTTTTCGAAAAATGCTTACAGCCGAAAAATCCCGAATTTGCAGAGAAAGGAGAAGGATGTGGAGCTTTTAAGATGTGGTGACGGTTTGTATCAATCAGTTCTTCTTTGTTCTGGGCATATTTTCCCCAGAGAAGAAAGACAAGATTCTCTTTTGTCTCTGAAAGTTTAAGGATCACTGTGTTTGTAAATTCCTCCCAGCCTTTTCCCTGGTGCGATCCGGGTTGGTTTGCACGCACTGTAAGCGTGGCATTCAAAAGCAAAACTCCCTGCATTGCCCAATAATCCAGATTTCCATGATTCGGGATGGGAAGTCCCAGATCATCACGGATTTCCTTGAAGATATTGATCAGTGAAGGTGGAGGTTTGATCCCGAAGGGAACAGAAAAGCAGAGACCATGTGCCTGACCGGTACCATGGTATGGATCCTGACCAATAATCACCACCTTTACGTTTGTAAAAGGCGTTTGATTGAATGCATTAAAAACAGATGGACCGGGGGGATAAATCCTGTATTTCTTTTTATCGTCAAGAAGGAATTTCTTTAGATCAAGAAAATAGGATTTTTGAAACTCATCCGATAATGCGTTTTTCCAGCTATCATGAATTTGAGGATTTACTTTTTCCATAGTATTAAGCTTTTTTTACCCGGGTTTGCGAATATAATTTTTCTAAGCTTTGTCGTTTAGCCTAAAGTAAAAGATTTATAAAAAGTATCAAAAATATTTTCAACAGCAAATTGAAGGTGTATGATTACGAACTGGTGAATTTACTTTCTGAACCTAATCCAGAGTCGGGCAATAAGCCTGAAGGGGAATTAATTAATTTACGTGCTAAAGGGATGAAGTTAAAGTTTCAGATACACTTAATAGCGACCCCCAGGTAAGGATATTACCTAAAAAGAATAAAGGGATGTTGAAAAAAAAACCTGTCATTTTCTTTGAAAATGCTGATATTTGTTATACCCAGTGTATCAAATTACATGCATGTGTTTTACACCGGTAAATGGCAGAGTGTATTAAGGTATTTCAATCGGAGCTTCGATTTTGGATGTTAATCTATGATCGGGAAGGAAAGTGATTTTCTGTCTCTCTTGTATAGAGTCGAGATCAGCAGGCGTTGTTAAATGTCTCTTCAAAAGCCAGAGATTATAGTGGTGAAAAAATTATAATAAAGTTGAGTTTTATGGGGAGTGTAACCAGAAGGATTATTTCCGTTTTATTAATTGCCGGATTAATAGTGGCGATTGTGTATGGGTTTATATGGCTCAGATTTAATAATTATTCAAAAATGGACATCCATGAGGCTGTCCCTTCTGAATTCATCTTTGCTCTTGAAGCGACGAATTATACCCGATTGACCTCAGCCCTTCAAAACCACAGCAATATCTGGAAGGAATTTCGCAAATACCATAGCTTAGACAGGATAGATCAGGTAATTCATGAGATCGATAGCCTTTCCAGGAGCTCTGAAGATATTAAAGAGCTTATCCGCGGAAATATGATGTTAGCTGCTTATCCGGAAGAAGATTCTATTGAATATCTTTTCATCTTAAATTCTCCTGAGCGCAGGGCTACTGATGCTGTTTTAAAATTAATTCATGCGGACACACAGATCGATAAAGAAAAATTCGAAAACATAACTTTATACCGGCTCGATTTATATGAGGAGCTCCCGGATTCACTGTTATTTGCAGAAACAAGGGGATTATTTCTTCTTGCCTCTTCAGAAGACCTTATAAAAAAGGCTGTACTTCAGATTCATCATGGGCAAAATGTTTTCAAACGGCCAAAATTCCAAAAAATACGAACAACACTGGGAACTGACGTGGAGGGCCATTTATACATAAGCTTTGACAGACTTGCGGAATTTGCGAAAAAGCTGATCAGAGAGAATAAACTGCCGGATCTTTCCCGTTTTGCTCACTCCGCAGCTTTAGATGTTGAGGTTAAACCCGATCAGGTGCTTTTCAATGGTTTTTCCAGTTTGAATGACAGCATTTTTCAGCAACTTTCACTTTTTGGCGGGCAGGATCCAGTTGAGCAGGCTTTATTTAACGTCATTCCATCCACGGTGGTTTATTTCAGGTGGCTGGGAGTATCGAATACAGACAGGTTTAAGACAAAGCTTGAGAATACCGGGACAGAGGCATTTCAGAATTCTAATTTTCCTGAAGTTTTCTATTCTTTTTTCAGTGGGCAGGCTTCAGAAATCGTCATAAGAAAAGGAATGAATAATTTTTCAAAGCTGATGCTGGTTAGCATAAAAAGTAAAGGACAGGCTGAAAAAATCATGAGCAATTTTTTGCAGGAGGAATACCCCGGAACTGTGAAATCTGAAGCACTTGTTATAGCTGAAAATTATTCGGTTGATGCATTTAAAATTCCTTTCGAGGGAATTGAAGCCCAAATGTTTGGAAGTATTATGCCGGAAAGCCCTTATGAATGGTATTGTTTTTATGATAATTATTTTGTGCTGGCCAAAAATCTATCTGATCTGAAAGAATTTGTTTATTTAAATTCTCTGGGAAAGACCCTTAATAATGATGACTATTTTCAAGGCTTAAAGGATAACTTTTCAAGCCGCTCCAATTTGTTCATCTATTTTGATCCTTCACAGTATCTCCCGGAAATCCTTGAGCTCCTGAATCCTGAGGTCAGGTCCTTTGTGGAGAAGCACCAGGATTCCTGGAAAAAACTGAATGTTGTGGGACTTCAAAATACCGTCGCCGATGACCTGAATTATTTCCGGTTATTTGTGAATTATACCGGTAAGATCAGAGATTATGTGAATACGGTATGGGAAAGAAAGCTTGAAGCAAAGCTTTCTGTTAAACCAATGGTTGTACTGAATCATAATAATGGAGAAAAAGAGATTTTTATTCAGGATGAGGAAAATATTATTTATCTCATCAATAATAACGGAACAATTATCTGGAAACAAGGCCTTGATGCTCCAATTTCAGGAAAGGTTTATCAGATCGATTATTACGGAAATAATAAACTTCAATATCTTTTTAATACCGAGAATAAGATTTACCTGATCGACAGAAATGGAAATATGGTGGATAAGTTTCCGATAAATTTGAGAGAAAAGGCTTCGGCAGGCCTTTCTTTGTTTGACTATGACAATAATCGCAATTACCGGATTTCCGTTCCTACGGTTGGCAGGAATATATTGATGTATGATAAGCATGGGGATATTGTTACGGGATGGAGGTTTCGGGGGGCTGACCTATTAATTAAATTTCCGGTTGAGCATTATAGGAATGGGGACAAGGATTATATTGTTGCCCGTGATCAATTCAATTTATATATTTTAAACCGTCAGGGCAGAAAGCGTGTAAATCCTTCAAGATCTATCGATTTCTCAGTTAATAATCCTGTATATTTTTTATCGGGATCATCGGAAAGTAACAGCAGACTGATTGCTACGGATAAAACGGGAGATGTATTTGCTTTTTTCTTTGATGGCAGGGTTGAAAAGATCATGGAACAGGGAATGAGTGAAAATCATTTCTTTGTACCGGCAGACCTAAACGGCGATCGGCGGACGGAATACATTTTTATCGATAGTACTCGATTACAGGTGTTTGATAGTAATTCTGAATTACTTTTTTCAGAGGTTTATCCTGAAGAGATTACCATGCCTCCGGTAATTTATAGTTTTTCGGCGACGGATAAAAAAATTGGTATTGTAGCCGATGATTCCGAAAGAATTTATCTGATGAACAATGATGGATCCCATTATCAGGGATTTCCTCTACAGGGCTCGACATTATTCAGCATAAGCAGTTTCCCGGGATTAAAAGACAGCTTTAATTTACTGGTGGGAAATAATGATAACTTTTTATACAATTATTCCGTAAAATAGCTGGTATCATCTAACCTGCCCAGTTCGTAAGTTTACAGGTAATTCTGCGCCAAAGCAGGTTAGCCAGATATAGTTACACTCAGTATTTTCAAATACCTGGCGTAACGAAACTGATTTTTTTAAAAATATTCATGGAATAATAAGGCTAACTATGAAGAATAAGAATAGAAATGTCTTTCGAGGATTCACCTTTATTATCATTTCATTATTTATGTTTTTCACTTATTCCTGTCTCGATCCGGAGTGGGATTTTGAAAAATTTTCTGATGAAGTCGTTTTGACACCTGGATTAGCTGCTCCCATTGCATATGGTTCTTTATCGCTTGATGAGGTATTGAATGAAATTGACGGTACGAATTATATAAAAAGATTTGACGACAGCTTGCTCTATATTTCTTATGCAAACCAGTTGTTTTCCTATCCTGCAAATGAAGTTTTGGCTATTCCTACTCAAAATTTCATGCAATTTTTCATAGAATCGGATGTTGCTCTCTCTCCTGAATGGATTAGTTCTGCATTGGATGACACCGTCAGATTTATCAAGGATAAATCAGGGGAATTTGAATTTTCTAATAATGAGAAAATAGACAGCATGCATATTAAAGATATGGACCTTGTTATCAATGTTGAATCCTCTTTTAAACATTCCGGTGTTTTAACCATAACTTCTGATGCCATTCTGGTAAACGGCGAACCCTTTCAGGAAGTTATTCAGATAAGTGATGCCAGTGGAAATTTCAGCATCAGTCGCACTATTCCCATGGATGAAAACAGTATATATCTGGATAATTCAAGCCCTGATGTCACTATTTTGCCCATACGTTTTGAACTGGAATTGATTAATTCTGGCAACCCGGTATTACCGGGAGAGAGCTGTGATATTACCATGAACTTTGTTGACCCTCAGTTTTATTCGATTTTTGGGTACCTTGGCGATCATGAGCTGATTACCTCAAGTGGTGATATTGTGATTGATATTTATGATACCGATACCATTGTCGGTGGCGGGTCAATATTATTTGCCAATCCCATGTTTCATTTCGATATAGCAAATTCATATGGTTTGCCTGTACAGGTGGATGTCATGGAGCTCGAAGCATACTCCAGGATAAATGATGTTACTACTCCTGTTGTTTTTGAAACCGGGGTCAATCCCTTCAGCATTGGGGCACCTGCTGTAGATGCAATTGGAGACAGTGTAAATACACGAATTGAGATCAATAAAGAGACCTCAGATATAGATGAGGTAATCAAAAAATTTCCAAGTGAATTTAGCTACAGGGTAAAAGCAATCACAAATCCGGATGGTCCTCAATCTGTACAAAACTTTGCCACGGATTCAAGTAATTTTCTTGTTGATTTTGAGGTTATTCTGCCTTTATGGCTAAAAGCAGAGGGTTTTACCGTCGATGAGACTTATGCTTTTGATTTCGAGGAAGATTTTGGTGAAGATGCTGACATTATTGATTATCTCAGGGTTACTATGGATGCGGTGAATCAGTTACCCATGGAAATTAAGATGCAGGTTTATTTTCTGGATGAAAATTCCAATACACTGGATTCTTTATTTTTGAATGATGATCTGCTTCTTCCTGCCTCACTGGATGAAGACTCGAAGGTTGATGAAGCTACCGAACAGAGCAAATCGGTAGAATTTACCAGAGAAAAGATTGACAGGATCCGGCCAACCAAAGAATTGCTTGTGCAGGCAAGCGCTACGACTGCTGATCCCGAATCAGATCTTTATGTCAAACTGTATAGTTATTATTCGGTTGACTTTAAGCTAAAAATGAAAGCTGATTTTATCGTAAACAGCCGAGATCAACAATAATATAATACCAAAAGACAGAAATTATGAAATTTCGCTCTCCCCTCATTATCACTATCGTATTGCTTTCGGGATTATTCCGCGTACATGCTCAGGATGCCAATTCCTTCTTTTTTATGCGTGGCATTCCCCAGGTATATCAGGTAAATCCGGCTTTCCAGCCTGAATGTGATTTTTTTCTCGGCTTACCCGGTCTGGCTCCACTGAAAGTCAGGGTCAGCAATTCTTCTTTTGATTTTGGTGATGTAATACAATACAGCGACAGGATAGATTCCCTGGTTACATTTCTTCACCCCGACGGTATTGGAGGAGAGGCTTTTCTCGACCGTCTTGATGAACAAAATTCTTTCATTTCTGAATTCTCAACAAGTATAGCTTCATTTGGATTTCGCAGGGAAGATACCTATTTTACGTTTGACATCAGGGAGCGTTTTTCCTATAAATTGGACTATACAGAGGATTACCTGAGATTTCCTATCGTGGGTCCTGATGAGGGTGAATTTTTTGATATGGATCTTGGGCTCAATATGAGTCTGTTTAATGAATTTTCGATGGGAGTATCCCAAAAATTCAATGAACAACTTACAGTTGGAATCAGGGGGAAGTTATTTTTCGGACAGGCAAATGTCTATACGGAAAGATTTGATCTCAGCCTGGGCACGAGTGAAGAAGTATGGGAGATAAAAAACGATATTTCCATAAATACAAGTGCACCTTATCTAATAGATTATGTAAACTTTGCCGTTTCAGCTCCCCTTGAAACCCTTACCGGAAACCTGGATAATTTTGATCCTGACACACCCAGTGTCGCTGAAATAACCGAATTGGTTATTAATCCCAGGAATTTTGGACTGGGGCTTGATATTGGGGTAGATTATCGATTGGATGACTGGTTGCAGTTGTCGGCAAGTCTGGTAGACTTTGGATCAATTAAGTGGGCAGACAGGATGGTGAATTTTCAGCATCAGGCAGATTATGATTATGAGGGCGTGGAGGTAGATATTATGGAAGAAGAGGAATTCGTAGAAGGGTTTGTCGATTCTCTTGAAACCACCTACAATAGTTTTAGTGCCTCCAGAGTGGAATACAGAAACTTTTTGCCTGCGAAATTATTTATTGGCGGAGCTTATTATCCCCATCCCAAAATTAGCCTCGGGTTATTATCAAGGACCGATTTTTATAAGGGCGATGTAAGGCAGCAGTTCACTGCTTCGGCAAATTTTTATCCCGTGAAGATGATCAGCACTACACTCAGTTATTCTGTAATAAACAAAAGCTTTAAAAACATCGGATTCGGACTGGCTCTTAAAGCCTTCCCGTTTAATCTTTATTTTCTCACAGATACCGGTCCTTCCATATATTTCTTTCCTACCGAAGCCAAATATTTCAATTTTAAGATTGGAATGAATCTTATGTTTGGCTGCAAGAAGGAAAAGGTGTATGATGTACCTTTGATAGACTGATTGTGGAGGGAAAATGCATGCAGAGACGCGTTGATCACGTCTCTACGGTACCCCCGGATCAATTAATAATCTCCCAACTTAAGGCCTGATTTTTGTGAAGCTATCAGTGAATGATTATCTTTGTGGCTGATAAAAAATATGACTTTGATACGATTATTATTAATACTTGCACTAATCTATTTGTTGGTACGTCTCATAGGGAGAGCTATATTCCCTCCGTCTTCCGGTAATCAAAGAAGGACAGAAAGAGGTAAGAAAGAGGGTGATGTTACCATTGAGAATAAAAATACTTTAGGTAAAATAATCAATAAAGACGAAGGAGAATATATTGATTATGAGGAAATGAAGTGATTCGCTGCCAGATTCATAGCGGCAATGTCCCATATCCCTCTATTTTTCTTTAAGTGAGGTTTGCAAGAAAATGACATAAGCTGTTCAGATCCATTTGGGTTCGGCTTCAAAGCAGTGTTTCGTAAATTAACTTAATCAGGTTTCATTATGTTCCTTAAAGCTGTTAAGCCAGCTTTCTGCATCGGCAATCAGCACGGAAAGGTCACCGGATTTTTAAGGAATGAGCTGAAATTGGAATTTCTTTCCAGCATAACAGGGAGAGCGCTGAAGGCTAATTGAAGGGACATATAAAGCTTTCGGAATCCTTTTTTAAGCAAAAAAACTTTTATTTCAGGATTAGCAGGTTCAGTGCTGATCGACGAAAATGCTTGCTCAGATAGCTGGATTTTCCTTCATTCTGATGCCCTGTGACTATAAAACTAGTTATTATCCCTCATCCATCCTTTTTTAGCTGCTGTGCAAGGCTTGTGGCAAAAACAAAATCGTTTAATTCTTTCGCATTGGTGTTCATGATTTCATCTTTGGTGCCTTCCCATAATTTCTTACCTTCATAGATAAAAACTACTTTATCTCCTATTTCCAATACAGAATTCATATCATGGGTGTTTACAATGGTGGTGATATTAAAATCTTCGGTTATTTCTTTGATCAGGTTATCGATCACAATCGCAGTTTTAGGATCAAGTCCTGAATTCGGCTCATCACAAAAGAGGTATCTGGGGTTCAGGGCTATAGCTCTTGCTATTGCGACTCTTTTTTTCATTCCGCCGCTTAGCTCAGCAGGGAGGAGATTATTGACGCCTTTAATGTTTACACGGTCGAGGCAAAAATCCACTCTTTTTAATTTTTCATGATAGGATTGATTCGTGAACATATCAAGAGGAAACATTACATTTTCCTCAACTGTTACAGAGTCGAATAGTGCGGCTCCCTGGAAAAGCATTCCGATTTCTTTTCGTATTTCTTTTTTTGCTTTGAATGAAAGTGCGGTGAAAAGCCGGTCATCGTACCAAATCTCACCTTTATCAATTGTGTGTAATCCGACTATTGCTTTTAACAGGACGGTCTTCCCGGATCCGCTCTGTCCGATCACCAGGTTTGTTTTTCCTTTTTCAAAACGTACGGATACATCTTCCAGTACCGTTTTCCCGTCAAACTCTTTAAATATATTTTGAACATCAATCATGCCAGGATGAGTTGAGTGAGAATTAGATTTGTCAGCAATACCAGGATGCTGCTATGCACAACGGCTCTGGTGCTCGATTTTCCTACTTCAAGTGAGCCTCCCTGGGCATAATACCCCTGGTAAGCAGATATGGTAACAATTATAAAGGCATAAAAGACAACCTTGGTCAATGCATAACTGACATAATGGGGATAGAAGATGTATTGTATTCCATAAATATAGTCGACCGGACTAACTACATCTGTTAGAAGGCAGAGTATATATCCACCGAAAATCCCTACAAACATACTTAGAAGGGAAAGGATGGGAAAGAAAAAAACGGCTGCTACAATTTTGGGAAGGATGAGATAACTGGCAGAATTCACTCCCATGATTTCCAGGGCGTCGATTTGTTCAGAGACCCGCATCGTGCCGATTTCAGAAGATATGCTTGATCCCACTTTTCCGGCCAGTATCAGAGCCACCATGGTTGAAGAAAATTCCAGCAGCAGGGAATCTCTAACGGTAACTCCGACAAGGTATCTGGGTAAAAGAGGATTTTCTATGTTGTAATTGGTCTGGATAGTAATTACGGCTCCAACAAAAAGAGATATTATAACTACGATGCCGAAGGAGTTTATTCCCAGATTTTCGATTTCCCTTATGGTTTGTTTATAGTAAATTTTATGTTTTTCGGGTTTTGCGAAAACTCTTGAAAGAAGAATGAAATATCGCCCCGCGTTTAAAAAAAAATTCATAAGTCACCATTTTGCTGTAAAATTACGAATAATATAATTCATACTATGTTAATTGCTTTCAAAACCTTTATCCCGGTAAATGGTCAAATAATTGCCAGAATAGTGATAATTTTTCTCTAGTATAAATGATTTTTATACCTTAGATTCGCTATACTAAAAATAATAAATAATGGATAGAAAAAACTATTGTGTTATTATGGCAGGAGGGGTTGGCAGCCGTTTCTGGCCGCTGAGCCGAACCTCGTATCCCAAACAATTTCTGGATATATTGGGAGTAGGGAAATCGTTATTAAAGCAAACATTTGAAAGGTTTAATGAGATTATTCCGGCCGAAAATACGTATGTGGTTACGAATGCTTTATATTCCGACCTCGTTAAGCAGCAACTGCCGGAGATACCTGAAGAAAACATTCTTTTAGAACCTTTCAGAAGAAATACCGCTCCATGTATTGCCTATGCAGCGTATAGGATTAAGGTAAGGGATCCGGAAGCAAGGATGGTAGTAGCACCCTCCGACCATTTGATTCTCAAGGAGGAGGTTTTTAAAAAGGTTGTAAAACAGGGGATGCGATTTGTAGGCGAAAAGAATACTATTCTAACCATAGGAATTGAGCCGAACAGACCTGAAACAGGTTATGGATATATACAAGTTGATAATGAAAATCGAATCCAGCTGGATGGTGTTACTTTCAATAAAGTAAAAACATTTACTGAGAAGCCGGATATAAAGCTGGCAAAAGTGTTTGTTGAAAGTGGAGAATTTTTCTGGAACTCCGGCATCTTTTTCTGGTCTGTCCCCACCATATTGAATGCATTCAAGGAATTTTTACCGGAGATTAATAATTCCTTTATGGCCGGATTACCGGTTTATGGTTCGGAAAAGGAAGAAGAGTTTATCCGGGAAACCTATTCAATTTGTAAGAATATTTCAATTGATTATGGGGTCATGGAGAAATCTGATAAAGTATATGTACTTACTGCAGATTTTGGATGGTCTGACCTTGGAACCTGGGGGTCGTTATATGAACAGAAGGATAAAGACAAAAATGGAAATGTTATTATCGGAGACAAGGTATATTTATACGATTCCAAGTCCTCGATAGTTTATGCAAACAATAAAAGGCTTGCAGTGATAGAGGGGCTGGAGAATTTCATTGTTGTTGACAGTGAAGATGTACTATTGATTTGCCGGAAGGATCAGGAACAAAAAATTAAGAGTTTTGTAAATGATGTTAAACTGGAGCTGGGGGATGACTATATTTAAGGGTTCGTGTAGACCGGTTTATGGATTTGTGGGTAACCGGAGGTTTTAAGAAGGCATCTGTTAAGAATCCGCTCGCATGAACTGAAGAAAGAAAGAAGAAACTGATCGTAAAAAAAAAGGTGTCTGGAATTCAGACACCTTTTTTATATTTTATCGGGTAGGGAGAGCTAGTATTCCCAGAGGTCGTGTTCAAATTCAAATAACTTTTCTTTTATTCTTTCCGCTTCATAGAGGACATCATCTCCGGTAAGGTATTCACGTATAGCTCTGTTTGAGTATACGTTTGACTCTTTAAAGATAAAAGAAGCGAATCTTCTCTGAATAAAGAGGTCATCGAAGCTAATCGGGTTAGAGTCATTATTTGGATTATAGACTTCATATCTGGAGAAAAGAGGTCTGAATTCAGGGAAATAAACCCAGAAAGCGATCTCATACTGAATTTCCGGAGAGACTTCAATAGAGCCGTCGGGGAGGGTGATTTGCTGATTATAAACCCTGATTGGCGCGAGTCCTACGATTCTGACACGCATGGTAGAATGCTGCTTATCGAAGAACCATTTTTCTTTTACGAGGATTTGTTTAACCTCCTGTGTACGTATTCTGACTTCACCGAATACTGTATCTGCTCCAAGTTTCTCAATAATTTCCGATTCGGTCATCAAAAGATCTGTTGTAAAACTTTTGTTAGGATGATCGGCATAAGCTTTCAGATTATTTTCTCTGATGCCATGCATGATGACGCCAAACAGACTCATTCTCTGATCAATAGGTTCAAGAGGAAAATAGAGCGGTTGATTCATTTTTTCTCTTAGGTCAATGATCCTCCAGACATCTTTCGACCACATTACATCCGCTTCTCTTATGGGCACATAAGGGATAGGTTTTTTATCACGGATATGTATTCTTTCATACACATTCTTGATATTTGATGTATCCCCCATCATTTGTGGTGTTCCTGGCTGTGTTGTCTGGGTTACCTGAGCAAAACTTACGGAGTATGTGCCCAGAACAATAAGGAATAAAACGGTTAAAAACTGAGCTTTTCTTTTCATCATATTGATATTTTATAAAATTCTCAAAACAATTGAATTAAGGGTAACCACCCTTCCATCCGGCCCTACTGCTTTAATATCAGTGACGGTAAAATTTTTCCCGCTGTTTAGTTGTCTGATAATATCTTTTTGGGCCTGGGTATATTTATTACTTTCTGATTTTTCACGAGAGGTAAAACCTCCGGATAGCACAGCTGAGACGGTAAATTCGGTAACGGTATATTCGAGCTCAAAGTCAAAGTCTTCGAGTTCTGCATCTACACCATTGGTTCTGGATAAGTCGGTAAGGGATATTCCTCCCTGGCTTTTGCCTCCGATTTTTGCTACCGGAGGGGGAACATTTTTAACACGGAAGTCCATATTCCCCATGAACCTTCTATTATTATTGATATTTGCATAAACACTAACGGTAACAATTTCGCCTTCCGGTCCGGATGCAGGTTGCACGGTCCATTCGCCATTGGAAGCTCTTCTGATTTTTCCTTTGGTAATGCTAGGCTGGATGTTTTCTTTTGGCACTCCGCTAACCGATATTGCCACGGGATTATCCACTCCACGATAAAATACGTTCATCTTGGTGGGGGAGATCACTGCACTTGCTTCAGCTACCTGATACTGAGCCTGAAAATCTCTGGAGATAATTCTTTCACCATCTTCCAGTATAATGGTACCACCCCATGATTTGGTCCCCACGGTGGAGGTAGGTCCGGTAAATATACCCTTTCCTTCTTCTACTTGCAGTTGTGTTCCATTATCCAGCTTTACTTTCGGCATTTTTGTGGAGTCATAGGCTGCGAGGAAGACTCTTGCTGTATATTCCTGTCCCTTAAACACATAATCGGAATTAGCAATAACGACAGGTTCAATTTTATTAAATTTAAAAGAACCGGCGTCGATTTGACTCAGCAGATAGGCTAGAATCTCTGCTTCCGTATTTCTGACATCCGATTGCATTTTTGAGAGGATTGTAATAACAGAGGCCAGTGGAAGATGCTCAAAATGTTCGGATTCCCAGGTATGAGCTTCTCCTTTACCATGAGGATCGGGTTCAGGAGGAGAGGTGTTCAGGTTTCCTTCAATTGCTGCAACAATTGAAGCGTAGGTTTCCTTATCCTCAATAAGGCTCAAAAGATATTCACGATATTCTTCGATCATTTCTTTTAAATTTTCACCTCTCTTATTAAGGATCATAATTTCGGCGGGAATACTTGTATTGTCTTTTCCTTTCACATACTCCAGCGCTATATGATCTTCAAGGATGGCTTCGGTATCTTCACCTTCCGATTTTATGACTATGGCTTTTTTGGCTTCCTCTATATAATTGTAAAGCTCATCAGACATATCCTTGACTTCCTCTGCCTTCTCCTTCCACTCTTCAACCTTTGTTTTATTGACTTCATAGGCTGAAGAAAAATCATCATAATATGAGGTATTTTTCTTCGCAAAATTACGAGTCGTCGTAGACAAACCTTCATCGACCAGTACAAATGCATCCAGTACGTCTTTTGAGACGTTCAGTGCCAACAGGGCAGTCAGCACCAGGTACATCATACCGATCATTTTTTGCCGCGGCGTTTCTTTTCCGTGAGACATAATATCTTTACTTAAGGTATATTATTTTTTGGCGGCACCCATTGCTGAGAGCATATTGCCGTAGACATTATTAAGTTCAGATAAGCTATGGCTTAACTTGGTGATCTCTTCCTTATATTTCTGTGTTTCTTCAACGGATGACCTGAGATCATTAATCATATTTTCGAGCTCTTTATACACTCCTTCATTTCCTTTCAGGTGCTGCCGGGTTCCCTGAATCTGGTTTTCGTAAGCAGCATTAAGTTCGTTAAGGTTTTTATTCAGATGATTGAGCTGTTCACTAAACTGTTTATGACCTTGGGTTATATTCGAATAATCGGATTTTACCGTATTGGTTAATTCGACGTAGGAATTTGACAATTCAGAAGATTGTTGCGAGAATTTTTCTGCAATTTCCTGTCCTGATTTATTTACGATTTCGGCAGTATTCCTGTAAGAGGATGACAAGGTATTGATCGATTCCGAAAGCTCTCCGGAATTACTGGCATAAGAATTTGAAACATTTGATATGGCGGAAGCAGCTTCTTTCATATTATTTAAATATTCCTTTGTTGCTATAGAAGCTGCAGTAATATCAGCCAGATTTTGAGAGGTTTGACTTAAATTTGTGAGTCCTGAGCTCAATGACTTAATTGTTTCCGGACGAATATCTGCGTCTTTTATCAGGTCATCGAACTTTTGTAATCCTACTCCGCGACCAGCAAGACTTTCCTCTCTAAGCTCGTCCAGTTCATCAGGGTCGGACATGCCTGCCAGTTCGGGGTATACCAATGTCCAGTCGAGTTCCTCATGCAGGGGCTCGAAAGCAGAAAAGAAGAAGATAATTGCTTCGGTGGTAAGCCCTGCGACAATCATCAGTGAAGCTCCCGGCCAGTGCATAATCTTAAACATGGCACCAATAATCACCACTGATGCGCCCATACCATAAAGTTTGGCCATAAAGTTTTTCCAACCGGAACTCTGAACAATTTCACTAACATTCATAATAATCTAAATTATTGTTGTTTTAATTATTGTGTACCGAGGTAAGAGCGAACGCACCTGAAACCAATGTATGATTTTGCTGTGTCCTGATATTCAAAATCTCTGGAACTCACCTGCAGATAATAAGCGACATCTTTCCAGGATCCGCCTCTTATGATTTTTCTTTTCATGACGGGGGGATCGTCGGGTTTAGCATTATACTTATAATCCGGGTTCATATTATGCGTGAACGTCCAGGCCGACTCATCATAGGCACTACTGGTCCATTCGGATACATTACCTGCCATATCATATAAACCATATTCGTTGGGTGCATAATTACCTACTCTGGAAGGGATCAATGAACCATCGTCGATATAGTTACCTCTGAGAGGTTTAAAGTTTGCCACAAAACAACCCAGCTGATTTCGGGTGTAAGGTCCACCCCAGGGATACATGCTCTGTGTCAGATTGCCTCTGGCAGCGTATTCCCACTCACCGTCGCTGGGGAGCCTGTAATCCTGAACGAAAGGTTGATCCTGGCTGGCCAGAGCCGAGTTCAGATACTGAGTTCTCCAGATGGAGAAAGCATTGGCTTGTTCCCAGGTAACCCCAACCAAAGGATAGTTGTCGTAGGAAGGATGCCAGAAATAAAGATTCGCATAAGGTTCATTAAATGAATAGGTAAAATCTGAAATCCATACAAGCGTATCCGGATAAACGGGGATTTGTTTTTTGAAGACGAAAGATTGCCTTCCTTCAACTTCCGAGACGGTACCATCAGGATTGGTTACTGCCCCTTCATATTCCTGCGTGGAATAATTAAATTTATTGGTCCTTTTTGCGGCCTGCTGGAGATCGATCCAATAATAGGAATAGATGAGTTTTTCGACAGCCAGCTGCCTGCGGCCGAAGAACTGTGCATCACCGGTGTAATAAAGGCCGATGCGGTCTAAAGCTGCCTGGACATCTCCGTTTTCATCATCATATTCAATCTCTGTTTCCCAGTTGATGCGGGGAGACTCCTGCCCGTTTTTATTCATCATGATCGGATTATCATCCCTGTCTTTCAGGATGTAATCTTCAATCTGATCATCAACAAGTGCCTGTCTGATAAGCGAATCTTTTACCCAATAAACGAACTGGCGATACTCATTGTTAGTAATTTCGGTTTCGTCCATCCAAAAGGCGTCTACTGTAACGGTTTTTGATCCTTTATTTTGCATAAAGGCAATGTCCTGATCACTGGGGCCCATAATGAAACTACCGGCAGGAACAAATACCATACCGTAGGGGTCGGGTTCAGAATAGGCTTTCCGGCCTTGAACACCAACTAATTCCCCGTTGTTGTAGTTGGAACAACTGCCAAGGATTGCCAACATGATCAGCAAGGAAAATGTCTTTTTCATAACTTTCTGGGTATTATTTGCAAAAAACAATCTTTTCAAAACGAAAAT
>CAZQOV010000012.1:0-13762 GCA_964595055.1 uncultured Bacteroidaceae bacterium
TCAATGACACAAGCCGAAGAAATACTCCCGATTGTAGACCTGGATGGGAAGGTAACAGGAAAGGACAAACGGTCTGCCTTTCATTTTAAGGAAAAGAAATTGTTGCATCCTGTTGTTCATTTGCACCTGTTAAATTCCAGAGGAGAATTGTTTCTTCAGTTCCGGCCTGCACATAAAAAGGTGCAACCCGGGAAATGGGATACTGCGGTAGGGGGCCATGTGAGTTATGATGAATCTGTTGAACTGGCGCTTGAGCGGGAAGGGAAGGAGGAGATTGGCGTTAAAACAGGCAATGCCATCTTTTTGAAGCGCTATTTATGGGAAACGGAAATTGAGCGTGAACTGGTTTATCTTTATTATATGGTATCGGATCAGAGCCCTGTTATTGACAGGTCTGAGCTTGCCGGAGGGAGGTTCTGGACCAGGAAGGAAATCCTCAGGAGCATGAGCAGGGGGGTATTTACACCGAACCTGGAAAGGGAGCTTGAAATGCTGGAGGAGGTGAGCGTTTGGAGTTGAGGAAAAATTCCCGGTGTCACTCACCGCCTGCTGTTCACCCCTTACCCCTGTTCCTCTTCTTCTTCAATATATTCGACGAAATTAAACTGTAAATTCAGCTTGCTTTCGATGATCTCTCCCAGCTCAAGTATTTCCGGATCATCGAGATCATAATGCCAGCTGATGTTAAGTTTTTTTTTGCGGGTAGCATCATTTAATTCCTTCAGGATCTCAAAAAAAGATTTTACGGAAGCACTGTCGATATACTCAAATTTAATATCTACATGGGTTTCATCCGAGGGATTTTTGCCATAATTTTCTACCCATTTTAATATAGGGCTGAAAAACGTTCTGGGATCATTGATGATTGAACAGCCGGAAAAAACCAAATTTCCCTCTGTTAATTTAACAGATAAGGACTTATTTGTGGGTTTTATTATCAGATCTTCCATTTTTTAAGCTAAATCTGGTTAAAGATAAGGAATTAATGTATTATCAAATGTGAATCTTCAGGTTTAATAGATAAGCTTTTGATCAAAGTTTGATTTTTTTATGTAAAGTTGTTCAATTTTTGCCTCTAAGAAATCACCGGTCGCTACAAAATACCTTTTTTTTACTATTCCTTCTGTACTATAATTTTCAACATTTAAATAAGCAGATGAAGGATTCGTGGATTTCTTTGAAAGAAAAATGAGTGGTTTGTAATTAATAGTAAAAATCAATTATTTTTGTTCATAAATATAGATAAAATCTGACATGAAAAGATTAGCAAGATTATTACCTGTACTTTTAATGATCTATTTTGCCACTTCCTGTATTCCTCTGGAAAGGCTCTCCTATGTCCAGACCGACAAGGAGGTCAAAAAGGAAATGGGAGAAGATTTGTATTTTTTCGGAGTTGACCCGGAGGGTACCATCCGGCCCGGCGATGAATTATATATACGAGTTACCAGTTCCGATGAATCTCCTACCAGCTTCAGTGAGAGTGATTATTTTCAAGTCAGGGATCCTTCCCTGTTGAGTTATGATGTGGATGAGGAGGGGTATATTAAGTTGCCGTATATCAACAGAATAAAAGTTTCGGACCTGACCCTGAGAGAGGCCTCGGAAAAAATTGAGGAGGAATTGTCGCAATATTTATATTTCCCTGCTGTTTTTATCAAATTCGTGAATAATAAAGTTACCATTCTGGGAGAAGTAAATACTCCTGGTGTTTATGTGTTTAACTATAAGACAATTAATATTTTACAGGCCATAGGTTACGCGAATGACATTACGGAGTGGGGTAACCGCAGGAAGGTTTTGCTAATCCGGGAAGACGGAACCCGGAAATTTAAAACCTACATTGATCTGACCAAGGATGATTTGCTTTCTTCAGATTATTATTTAATAAAATCGAATGATATCATATATATTGAACCCCTTAAAAGAAAAAAATGGGGAATGAATACAGTACCCTATAACCTTATTCTCTCAATTATATCGACGGCAATCGTAGTGATGACATTTGTTAATACCAATTAGGTTTTTGCTTAATGACATGCATTTGGAAGGAAGCCTGAGATTTTTATATTTGGAAT
The DNA here is from genome assembly GCA_964595055.1 of uncultured Bacteroidaceae bacterium. Lineage (GTDB taxonomy): Bacteria > Bacteroidota > Bacteroidia > Bacteroidales > CAYRTD01. The sequence goes on from CAZQOV010000012.1 coordinate 2,079, forward strand.
GGTTATCACCTTATTTACGGGACAAAAAACAAAAATGGCATGAAAGGAAATACAAGCGATAATACAGGTGGTCAATTTATGGCCTTGTTCAGGGATTTGATGAAGCACTGGTACCTGATATTTTTATCTTTGGCTATTGCCGGAGCGGCTGCGTTTTTTTATCTGAAGTTTGCTGCAAAAACCTATAATGTAGGAACAACGGTTTTACTAAAAACGGATAATCCGAACCGACTTACCGGGGAAGCCGGTGATTTTCTGGAGATCACAGGATTGATATCTCAGGACAAGAATTTTCAAAACGAACTTTATGTATTAACTTCTTCTCCACTAATTAAGCAGGTTATAGATGAAATGCCCCTGCGCGTGAATTATTATTTGCAGGAAGATAAGATCCCGAAGCAGTTTACCAAGAGTCTGGTGGATATTTATAAATCTTCACCATTCCTTGTGATTTTGAATGAGGAACATATTCAACCCATAAATACCTTATTTTACATCAATATCATAGATGAGGATAATTATGTCATATCGGCCGAGAACAATGAAGCTACCATACAGGACCTGAAGGATAATAAATCTGTGTTTCAGAATGTTCCTTTCCGGTTAAATGGATCTTATAGTTTCGGAGAACAGGTTGAAAATGAGTTTTGTTCTTTTCAGGTTTTGCTGAACTCAAATTATGATCCGGATTTCTATAGCAATAAAGATCTGTTTTTTTCTATTAATAGTCAACGGAGTTTAATTGCCAACTTTAAGTCGAGTTTAATCATTGAATCTTCCCCGCTTGAGTCCACGGTAGTGGAAATGACACTAAAAACGAGTAATGCTGCCAAGGGGGTTGAATTTCTTGATATTTTGATTGATAAGTATATTGAGGGTAATCTGGGGCAAAAGAATTTTCTTTCCGACCAGACCATTCAGTATATAGACAATCAACTATCTGATATTTCTGATTCGCTGGGGTTTACAGAAAGCAGATTGCAATCGCTGCGCAGCCGGGCCAATATTATGAATATCGATGAAAAGGCTGAGAATATTTACGCCCAGATACAGGGGCTTGAATTATCCAGGCGGGAAGCTGAACGTCAATTAGGTTATCTGGAGCAACTGGACAATTATTTTTCGGGCGATCAGGATGTTGATGGGATACGTACGCCTTCATCTATGGGGCTGGATGATCCTCTCTTGAATAACCTCATTCAGGAATTAACCACCCTCAATGCTGAGAAGGATCGGATTGTAAGCAGCGGACAGTTGAGAAATCCCCGGCTTAAATCCCTGGAGGCCAGCATTGATAATCTTAAAGAAGTTATCACGGAAAACATAAAGTTTAGCATTTCTAGCACGAGAAATGATTATGAAAATCTTAATCAGAAAATTTCCGATTTGAATGCCGAATTTTCAAGGCTTCCGGGAACCCAACGACAATTGTTGGGCATTGAACGGAAATTCAATTTGAATGATGCGGTATATACTTCCTTGTTGGAACAGCGTATTCAGGCTCAGATTATAAAGGCTTCGAATCTTCCGGATTGTGAGATTATTGAGCCCCCTCAATTATTTGGAGTTGCTTCTCCCAACAATTTGATCATTTATTTTCTGGCCGTCTTTATCGGAGGTTTATTACCTGTGGGTTTTATTTTGGGAAAACGCCTGATTGGAGACCGGTTTATCGATGCCAATGAGATCAAGAATTATATCTCAATTCCCCAAATTGGATCCGTGCCTGTGAATAAGAATAAGTATAACAATGTAGTGTTGAATGCTTCAAAATCTTCCATTGCGGAATCCTTTCACATCATAAGGTCGAATCTTATTTATTATTTGCATGAAAAAGAAAAGGGGACAATTTTGGTCACTTCCTCTTTACCCGAGGAGGGAAAATCATTTACTGCATTGAATATTGCAACAAGTTTTGCCACTACCAATAACAAAACCGTATTGCTGGAATTTGACCTGCGTAAACCCAGTAAAGTCTTCAATGAATTCGGAACACGTGCATTGGTGGGGATTAGTTCATATTTGATCAATAAGGCTACCCTTGATGAGATCATTATTAAGACTGATATCCCTAATCTTGATATTGTTCAGGCAGGAAAGATACCGCCAAATCCGGTTGAGTTGATTTCCAGCCGGAAAACGCAGGCTCTTTTGGACGATCTGAAGCAAAGGTATGATTATATCATTGTGGATACACCGCCTTATGGTCTGGTATCTGATTCTTTTATTTTAATGAAATATGCTGACATCAGCCTGTATGTTACCCGATTAACAAAGATTAAGAAGAGTGTCCTGGTATCCAATATTGAGAGCCTGGAGATGAAAGTGAATAATAACCTGTACTTAATGATAAACGAAAATATATACCATAACAATTCGGTATATTCGGAATATAGATACCTGGAAAAGCATGAAAAAAGCAGGATGAAACAATAATTTGCGAAATCCTGAGGGTGTCTTTACCGGAGGTCATAGCCTTGAAGACAGAAAGCTTACCCTCCGGTTTTTTTTATTTTGTGTGGTCACAGGAAGCATGAGATCTTAACGCCCTCAGATGAAGTGCTTACTGAAATTTGTTTAGGGAAATGCATGTTGTAATCATAGCCAATGGCTTTCAAAAGGATTATATTAAAAACCTGGTCAATAACCTGGTAAAGGTTGTAGACAGGTTGGATTTCATCGCTTCAGATCTTTATTCAGAGGAAGAATTCAACGTGAACGTTCGTTTTGAAAATCTCAGAGGATCACATGATGAAAATGTTGGACCATGGCTAAAGGTCCGAAGGATGGTTCGCTACTATAGGAAACTATTTTCCTACCTTCGCAGGGAGAAACCCGATGCTGTTCACATTCAGTGGATTCGATTTAGTTTTCTGGATGGAATTATTTTCCATTCCATTTTACGTATCGCTGGACAAAAATTGATTTATACGGCTCATGATGCACTTCCGCACGACCGGGAAACTTTCCTGAACAGATGGATTTTTTCTCTTGTATATCGTATTTGTCATGTTATTGTTGTCCATACCCGTTTTTTAAGGGAGAGGCTTATTGATGAATTTGGCCTTCCTTCCGGTAAGATTAGGGTTGTAAAACACGGGGTGTATGAAATTAAGCATTTGTATACCCGTGAGGAATCAAGGGCTAAGCTGGATATTGATCCCGGCGATCATGTATTTTTATTTTTCGGGTATATTAAGCCTTATAAAGGACTCGATCTCCTTTTGGAAGCGTTTCATGAGTTAGAGAAAAATCAAAATCATATCAGCCTGTTGATTGCCGGGAAAATATGGGAACCTTACAGGGAGGAATGTATGCATCTGTTTTCACGTTTTTCAGGTGAAAAGGTCATCAGGAAATTGGGATTTATTCCGGATGAAGAATTATCCTATTATTTCAATGCCTCTGATGTTACGGTAATGCCCTATCAGGAAGCAAGTCAAAGCGGGGTGATGTTCATGTCGTATGCACATGGAGTACCCGTTATTGTTCCCAACCTCGGAGGTTTTGCCGATGATATTCTTCCCGAAAAAACCGGTCTTCTGTGCAAGGTCTCTGATGTTAATAGCCTTAAAGACAATATGAAAGAATCCATTACCCTGTTTGGGAAGGATAAGGATCAAATCGAAAAGGATGTCAAAAAATTTGCCTGGGATAATTATTCATGGCACAGAACTAGTCTGGATCTGAAGGAAATCTATTCCTTTTTTAGCAAATAACTCATTTTTCCCTTTTATGGCTCTTGTTTTCTCTTACGGACATGACAGGATTTTTGATGTTCAGCCAATGCTTGAAAATATATTGATAATAAAAATTCCCGAACAGCTCCCCCATAAGTATTCTTATATGGTAACCGGCAGGAATCTTTTCTGATGCCGGCGGATAGGTGGAGACGATGCCGATTTGGTCTGATGTGTTGTCGAATACCATCTTATACGTAACCCAGGTCCTTCGGCTATGGATTCCTTCAGAGAATATGTTAAATGAAAAATCATCCGGCTTTTTTGTTTCCCGCCACTTTTTTACCGTCAGAGCGCTTCTGTAAGTTCTGTTATTTTTTGAAAATGGAGCCGGAAGAACTATGATGCTGTCAGGAGGAATATTTCCGGCAGACATGATTTTTTTTGCGCAGGATTCAGCATGAGAGTGGACATCGGCACTTACAGCTTCCTTTTTGTCGACATCATAATCATAATAGAAATACGCATTTTTTGATCGTGCCGGTATTATGCTGTCCTTAATTCTCAGGGATTTTACATACAGGTTTCTGTCTTCTTTATCTGAATAAGCATCGTTTACATACGATATGGTAAGCTTATCCAATGTTATCATCGAATCTGCCTTGTACAGAAAGGGTGACCATTCATCATTAACTGTACTATCCATGATCCGGTTTTCATTCAGATACAGGAAAAATCTGGGGAATATCTTCTTATACGGGGATCCTTTCAAGCTTATGCTCAGGGTATCACCAGGAGAAAGGGAGAGCGCTTTCTTTGAAAAATCAAATTCAAAATTACTATCCACAAACAAGGGATAATGGTTTTCGAGCGGACCGCCTGTAACGATTAACCGGGAATAGGTATTTTCCCGAAATTCTTTCACTGCATCATGAATGGATTCATCAGATATCCAACCCTCCACAATCAGGTAGTTGGCTTCAACGGGCCTTGAACGCGATAAATAATCTACCAGGTCGGTTTTGTAGTGATGAACAAGCCCTGATATTGAAAAAAAGGCCAGAAACACAACGGATAATAGTATGATGCACTTTTTCGGCACTTTAAGCTATATTCTAAGTTCTCATTATTTTCAATGATTATGGCACATAAGTCCTGATACCTTTCTCCAGCTTATTTACCGGTGAAAAAAACCTTCCTTTATCTGCCCCGGACTCTTCATCAGGTTTCCATTTGCGTTAAAGCTTTTTGTTCACCTGGTTCGGGTTAAATTATGATTTCTCAATCAGAGAGGAAAAAAGAGTTAATCTTGTCATACTTTCTTTTCATGTACTGATCTTTAAGGATTATCAAATTCAAATTAAAGGATAGGATGTATTCATATTATTCAGTTATCTTTGGTTGCAAAGAAAGGACTTATCTTTTTTACATCTATAAAAAAACTGACATTTATTATGAAAGCTGTCATTTTAGCAGGAGGTTTCGGAACCCGTATCAGTGAGGAAAGTGGAATCAGACCCAAGCCAATGGTTGAAATTGGCGGGAAGCCAATTATCTGGCATATAATGAAATATTATTCCTCTTATGGCATCAATGATTTCATTATTTGCTGTGGTTACAAAAGTGAGGTAATAAAGAACTTTTTTTCCAATTATTTTCTGTATAATTCAGACGTTACCCTGGATATGAAAACCAATAATATGGAGGTTCATAATATGAACTCTGAACCGTGGAAGGTGACATTGGTGGATACCGGGATTAATACCATGACAGGTGGACGTTTAAAGCGAGTGAAGGGTTACATTGGAGATGAAACTTTTTGTCTGACCTATGGAGATGGGCTGAGCAATGTTGACATCAACCGGCTGATCATGTTTCACAAAAACCACGGGAGGCTTGCTACGCTTACGGCTGTCCGGCAGCCCGGGCGTTTTGGTGTTTTCACCCTGTATGGAAAAGAGACACAGATAAAGTATTTTAAAGAGAAGCCACAAGGCGATTCTGATGGTTCTGCCTGGATAAACGGAGGTTTTTTCGTTCTTGATCCGAAAGTACTCGACTATATTGAAGGGGACAATACGGTATTTGAGAAAGGTCCTCTGGAGAATCTTGCTTCGGACGGGAATCTTTTTTCCTTTAGGCATACCGATTTCTGGCAACCCATGGACACATTAAGAGATAAGAATTTGCTGGAGGATTTATGGGAAAAAGGTGATGCTCCCTGGAAGGTATGGTAATTAATTTGAACGGTTATGTTAGAATCATTGGCAGGTTATAAGAATAAAAAAGTCCTGGTTACCGGGAATACCGGTTTTAAGGGAAGCTGGATCACGATGTGGTTACTTAAGCTGGGAGCGGAGGTCCGGGGGTATTCCCTTGAACCCCCAACAAAACCTTCCTTATACGAAACCCTTGGTTTGTCGGATCATTTGCACCAGGATATCAAAGATGTCAGATCTTACGAAGACCTCAGAAAAGTGCTGCATGAATTCGGGCCCGACATTATTTTCCATATGGCTGCTCAGCCTCTGGTAAGAGAATCCTATCGCATACCTTTGGAAACCTTTGATGTGAATGTTATGGGTACTGCGAATCTTCTGGAGGCCGTGAGGGATACAAACATAGATACGGTGGTTGTATGCATAACCTCTGATAAAAGTTATGAAAATCAGGAATGGCTTTTCGGGTACAGGGAAAATGACCCGGTAGGAGGGCATGATCCTTACTCGGCAAGCAAAGGAGCGGCAGAAATCGTGATATCGTCTTACCGGAGATCATTTTTCAGCGAGGATGCCCATCATGATGGGAAGGTAGGGCTGGCCACGGTAAGAGCTGGTAATGTAATTGGTGGTGGCGACTGGGCTGCAGACCGGATTGTTCCGGACTGTATCCGTTCATTGCGGAAAAGGGAAAACATACATGTACGTAACCCGGTGGCCACCAGGCCATGGCAGCATGTACTTGAACCTTTGGGGGGGTATGTACTTCTGGGGTCCAGGCTCCTTGACGGGTCGGTTGATCATGAGCTCTTCAGGGATGCTTTTAACTTTGGGCCCGCGATTTCCTCTGATAAGAGAGTAGAGGTATTGGTTAAGGAAATATTGAAGCACTGGGGAAGTGGCAGTTGGTCACATGACAAAATTGAATCCTATCATGAGGCCTCACTGTTAAACCTGACCATAGACAAGGCTTACCATTTGCTTGAATGGTTACCTGTCTGGGATTTTACCTTAACCGTTAAACATACTGTTGACTGGTATAAAAATGATTATGAGGGAGGTGACATGTTTTCATTTACCCATAAACAGATTGAGCAATATATTCAGGATAGCACAAAAATACGATAATGAAAATCATTTTAATTCATTTATTGCTATTATAAAAGGCAAGGTGCTTTCCCCGGTAAAAAACCTGGCAAAATTTTATTTATATGTTTACGTTCCATGAAACCCCATTATCCGGATGCTATCGCGTAAAACCAAAGGCTTTTTTGGATCACAGAGGAAAATTTATCAAGCTTTTTCATGAACCTTTTTTTGAAGAATCGGGGTTTAACGGGAGATTTCAGGAGTCGTATTACTCGGTTTCCGGTCAAAGGGTGTTGCGTGGCTTACATTTTCAAACTCCTCCTCATGCCCATATAAAGCTTGTTGGCTGTATTTCGGGAAGGATACTGGATGTGGTTGCTGATCTTCGAATAAACAGTAAGACTTACAAAAAAGTATTTGCCACTGAGCTCAGCTCAGAAAACGCTGAGATGATGTACGTTCCGGAGGGGTTCGCTCATGGTTTTTATACCTTAAGCGAAGAAGCTGTGTTTCTTTCTTTTAACTCAAAGAAATATGCTGCGGAATCGGATGCCGGAATACGATGGAACAGCATTGATTTTACCTGGCCCGATCATGATCCGGTCGTTTCGGAAAAGGATATGAACCTTCCGGGAATTGATGAATATAATTCTCCATTTTAACTATTTTTTATGCGTGACAGATTATTAATAACCGGTGCCACCGGATTTCTTGGGAGAAATCTTATTCCTGTTTTGAGCGGGCATGATGCAGAAATGCTTTCTCTTACCATTGAACAGGATTCAGAAAATAAATCTGGTATATCATGGGTTCACTGTGACCTGTTTGATGCAGAGGCGGTGGAGAGAATAATGAAAGAGTTTAAGCCCACCCATTTGTTGCATATGGCCTGGGGTATGGTCCCGAGTAATTACAACCTGCCCTCCGATTTTGAATGGTTAACTGCGGGTATGTCTCTCATTAAGCTCTTTGCCAGGTATGGAGGGCGACGTGTAGTGGTCACAGGCTCGGGTGTGGAATATGACTGGTCTTCTGCTTTTTGCCGGGAAGGGTCAACCAGGGAGAGCTACCAGACCCTTTACGGGGCCAATAAAAACATTTTGCGCAAATTCAGCGAAAGCTTTTTAGCTTATCATGGTATAGCCCTTGCCTGGCCTCGTCTTTTTTTTCTATACGGGCCCTATGAAAATGAGCAAAGGCTCGTTCCCCATATCATCACTTCTCTTCTAAAGGGGGAAGAGGCTGTGATAAGAAGCGGGAATCTTTACCGGGATTATTTCTATATAAAGGATGTTGTTCATAGTTTATCCCAGCTTGTTTTTTCTGAAATCACAGGACTTATTAATATTGCATCGGGAGAACCTGTTAAACTGGGGTACATTGCCGAATTAATCGGAAATATGATTGGGAGTCCTGACTTGCTGGAGTTTCATAAAAACGAGAATCCACCAAACAAGGTCGTTTTTGCTGATAATGCCCGGATGATAAATGAGCTGGGCTATCATCCTAAATATTCGCTGGAAGAAGGACTTGAAGAAACCATTGAATGGTGGAGGAGTAATTACTAAAATAGGAAAAAATGAAGAAGATTGTAATCATGGGAGCCGGGATGGCCGGGTACGGAGCGGCCAATAAAATTAAGGAAGAAAATAAGGAGGCTGTGATTTTCGAAAAGGAAGATCATTACGGTGGTCATTGTTCTTCCTATGTATTTGACGATAAATGGATTTTTGATGATGGACCCCATATTTCTTTTACCAAAAGTGAGCGGGTAAGGGAAATTTTTGCCGGGAACCTGAATGATGATTATTATGAATTCAAAGCAAATCCCAGTAACTACTGGAAGGGCAAATGGATAACCCATCCGGCTCAGGTTAATCTTTACGGTTTGCCTCCCGAGCTCAATACTCAAATCCTTTCAGAGATGATCGAGTTGTCGAATTCGACTGAAAAGCAGGTCAATAATTATCAGGATTGGCTGTATGCCAGTTATGGAAAAACTTTCGCCGAGAATTTCCCCATGAAGTATACCCGGAAATTTCACACCACCGAAGCCGGAAATCTGACTACCGACTGGCTGGGTCCTCGCCTGTACCAGCCAAAACTTCAGGAGGTAATTTACGGCATGTTGTCACCTGTGGAATCGGATGTGCATTATATCAAAGGATTCCGGTATCCTAATCATGGCGGATATGTTTCGTTTATGAAAGGCATTGAGAATACTTTTGATATCCACTACCGGCATGAGATAAACCGGATAAATCTGAAAAATAAAGAAATTTACTTCACCAATGGAAAAAAAGTCCCTTACGATTATGCTTTTTCCTCACTGCCGCTGAATAAAATCATTTCGTATATAGAGGATGCTCCTCAGGATATTAAAGAAGCCGCTTTGAAACTTGCATGGACGCAATGTGTCATTGTGAATTTTGGAGTAAACCGGCCTGAAGTGAGCAAGAACCATTGGATCTATTTTTATGATGAGGATTTTTATACGACCCGGCTGAGTTTCCCCGGTATGTTTTCCCCGTATACTGCTCCCGAAGGAACCAGCAGTCTTCAGGTAGAAATCTATTTTTCAGATAAATACAGGCCCCTTACGAAAAAACCTGAAGATTTTATTCCCATTATAAAAGACGAATTGATCAAGGCAGGTATTCTAAGAATCAATGATGAAATTCTTTTAAGTAATGCCTGGATTTCACCCTATGCTCAAATTATTTTTGATCATGACCGCCTGCCGGCTGTGGATACTTTGCATCAGTTTTTGATCGAAAATGATATTTTTTATGGAGGAAGATTTGCCGAATGGTCTTATGCCTGGTCAGATGAATCATTCCTTGCCGGAGAAAGTGCCGCGCTTAAAATTTTAGAAAAGCTTTAAGAGATGATTTTTAATTCCTTGGAATTTGGGATATTTCTTCCTATCGTTTTTATTTTATACTGGTTTGTTTTAAATAAAAACCTGAAGATACAAAATGCCTTTTTGATCCTGGCCAGCTATTTCTTTTACGGTTGGTGGGACTGGCGTTTTTTATCCCTGATCATTTTCAGTTCTTTTGTAGATTATTTTGTCGGACTGGGTCTGAATAAAGATTATTCCCAAAGAAAACGTAAGCTTTTATTGCTCACCAGTATACTCGTAAACCTTGGGTTTCTTGGTTTTTTCAAATATTTCAATTTCTTCGCAGATAGCTTTGCTTCTGCTTTTAAGCTTTTTGGACAGGAATTTGATTCCTTTACCCTGAAAGTGATTTTACCTGTCGGGATTAGTTTTTATACCTTTCAGACATTGAGCTATTCGATTGATGTTTACAGAAGAAAAATGGAGCCGACCCGTGATATTCTTGCTTTTTTTGCTTTTGTGAGTTTCTTCCCTCAACTCGTGGCGGGGCCTATTGAGCGAGCCGCGAATCTTTTGCCCCAGTTTTATAAACGGCGCAGTTTCGATTATGCCAAGGCCGTTGATGGCTCCCGGCAAATTCTTTGGGGATTGTTCAAAAAAATCGTTATTGCTGATAATTGTGCTCCTCTGGTAAACGATATATTCAGTAATTACCAGTCGCATAGCAGCTTAACCCTGATTCTCGGAGCGGTTTTGTTTGCTTTTCAGATCTATGGCGATTTTTCGGGTTATTCTGATATAGCCATTGGTACGGCGAGGCTTTTTGGCTTTAACCTGATGCAGAATTTTGCCTATCCCTATTTCTCGAGAGACATTGCCGAATTCTGGCGAAGGTGGCATATTTCATTATCTACCTGGTTCCGGGACTATTTGTATATCCCTCTGGGAGGAAGCCGGTGCAGCCTTGAGAAAAACATCCGGAATGTTTTTATCATATTTGTTGTTAGTGGCTTATGGCATGGAGCAAACTGGACATTTGTGGTATGGGGAGCTCTGAATGCCATATACTTTCTGCCTTTGATGATTTTTAAATTGAATCGGAAGAATACGGATACAGCCGCAGAAGGACGATTACTTCCTTCTTTCAGAGAGTTGATGAGCATTGGCATTACGTTTGGGCTTACCACCATTGCCTGGATTTTTTTCAGGGCCACAAATGTAACCGAAGCTTTTGATTATCTGGTGCGGATTTTCCAGCAACCATTTGTCGACGATATTTCCTTCATTCCGAAAAAAATATTTCTTTTCATTTTTATTTTGCTTCTGGTGGAATGGTTCCAAAGAAATAAGAAGCATGCTCTTGAATTTGATCAGAAAAGAGTGCCTTCTTATTTGCGCTGGTCAATATATTACATAATAATCCTGGCTATTTTTCTGTTTAAAAATGAACCCCAGGATTTTATTTATTTTCAATTTTAGTTAATTTGAATTATGAAGAAGTATCTCAGGAAAATACTGGTTTTTTTTCTCAGCATATTTATTCTGGCCACGGCTATAGTGCTTATTTCGGGTAAATATTTCGCGGCCCCCAAATTGACAACAAGTTATTCCTTTAATGAAAAATTGCGGGTCTTGCCGGAAAAACCCTTGAAAATACTGGCTGTCGGGTCTTCCATGACCTTCAACAACCTCATATCGCCTGTGGTGGTTGATAATTTTGAAGAAGAGTCGTTTTTTAATACTTCTTCTTGGGGGCTGACGGTTTATGATGTTTATCATTTTACCCAAATCCTTACCCGGTTTTATGAACCGGAAGAAATCATATATGTAGGGAATATCCAGGATTTTTAT
>CAZQOV010000012.1:13772-34855 GCA_964595055.1 uncultured Bacteroidaceae bacterium
ATTCTTTACTATTTCACCAATTATGATCTCTAGTATTATTTAAGCAAGACCTATGAAAATATTGAAAATTTCAATTCTCATTCAACCCTTAGCTCTTTATCTTTTGATGAGCATGGTGGCGTACATTTAATAAAGGACGGATTTGACATTCCCGAAGAACGGTACAATGAAAAGCTGCATTTTGATCAAATTGAGCCGCTGAGTTATGATTACCTGGATAGCCTTGCTTTATTTCTGGCGAACAAGGATATTACGATGTATTACCTACAATCGCCTTTGCGGGAAGGGCTTATTGATTCTGCCTACAATGTTGAAATAGAGGCTCATAAAGATAAAATAGAAAGCATTCTTGTTTCCCGGGGGCATCATTTTAAAGACGCGACCCATAAGGTCTGGGAAGATCAATACTTTCTTGATAACACACATATGGACAGCCTTTCAGCCGCAAAGCTCACCGATATGATTCATGCTGCTCCCTGTTTTGGAGAGCAGTATACAGATTACAGGGGGAAATCTAATGAACAACTATTCTCTCATGAATCTGATTAGTTGCTCCTTTAAACCGGATAATATGGATTCCCCGGTTTAACATTGAACTGTTTAATTCCAAATGTTTATTGACCATGAATTCCTGCAGGATGAGCTTGCCATTTATGGTATAAATTTCTAACAAGCCCTCCTCTTCGGGTAATGTTACATTAAGGGTTTGTCCCAGCAGAACAGGGTTAGGGTAAATATTTAAGGACTCAGATGAAGGCGATATGCTACCCGTTTCCAGGTTCTCTTTGAGAATTATGATGTAATTTGCTTTGGCATCACTGTTCATTTCAGCCTTATTACCCGGAAAAGAAATCTGGCCGGAAGGATAACGTTTTTTGTAGAGGTCGAGATAATTAACCTCGTCCGTGACCTGTATGGATTCATCCAGTTTTTCCCAGTCATTAAGCCATTCCGGCAGGTTAACAACCCTTGAATCATAAGCTACATAAGCATCCACGTTCGTATTTACGTTGACGGTAATGTAATTATTCAGGGTATTATTTTTATTATCATTGGAAGTTTTGATCAAAAGCTCATTGTCTAATTCCGAAGGAAAAGAAATGACTTTGTAATCCCTGTCTATGTAATAAGGTGTTCCTTCCTTCAAAGTTGTCAGCTGATAACTGACCGGTTTTATAATCTCGGCTTCCACTGTATTTTTCTGATCTGAACCTTGCTGTGCGATATTAACTATTTCCTGGCCGAGCGATGTAGATATTAAAATTTCTCCTGTTCTTTCCTGCAAATCTGCGTTTTCATCTATTTGTATGGTAAGGGTGATGCTTTCATCGCCGCTTTCGGGGCTGAAACTGAACCAGTCTTCACTGCCTGAAGCAGTCCATGAGAGATTGGTTCTTATTTCTGAGGTAAGGGTGGAAGCTTCCGGGCCGGCATTGTGGTTTAGCGGACTTACCGTGAAAAAATCTTGTTGCGCAGATGTTTGCACAATGGTAATTTCTTCATTCCCGGCGGAGCTGGTGACGGTAATGGTTCCACTTCGCTGATTGCTGGTTGTATTTTCCTGAATATTAATTGTTAAGGTGGCATTTTGGTTTCCGTTTTCCGGACTAAAGCTTATCCAGTCTTCATTGCTTGAGGCAGTCCAGGAAACATTGGCCGTTATTTCTGAGGTAAGGGTGGAAGCTTCCGGGCCGGCATTGTGGTTTAGCGGACTTACAGTGAAAAAATCTGGTTGAGCGGCTTTTTGTACTACGGTGATTTCTTCATTCCCGGCAGAACTGCTGATGGTAATTGTTCCGCTTCTCTGGGCACTTCCTGTATTTTCCTGGATGTTGATTTCCAGATCTTCATTTTGATTTCCGTTAACAGGATTCACGCTTATCCAGTCAACATTGCTTTCTGCGGTCCAGGATATGTTTGAAGATATACTTGTTGTGACCTGGGTAGCATTGGCTTCTGCTGTGTAATTATCCTGACTGATGGTAAGGTAGTCACTTTGAGAGGTCTGTTCCCCGCTGTTAATTATGATTCGTTTATAGGAAGTAAGTCTTGGTGTACCGTCATCATAAACATGAAGGATGATGTGAGCCTGCCTGCCTTTGGTAAAATCTGAGGGGGCGCTGACGTTAATACTATTTCCTGAGGTGGAGGACAAATTCAGCTTATCATAATTGCTTACTTCCTTGTAGTAATCCCATTTAAATCCCAGATTATCCCCGTCGGGATCTGAGGAACCGGAAGCATTCAGTTGAATGGTGGAGCCGGGTTCAAGATTAATTTCAAAAGCTTCATTGCTGTTATGATTGTTTACAATTGCAGCCGGATGGTGATTTGCATTTCCATAGGATGATGTCTGCGCCCAAAGAATCCTGGCCTTAAAATCGTCCTGTATCTGCTCCGATTGTGTTGCATTATTTGGGATGCTCCATCGGATAAGGGTATTATCTCTGTGGCGGCTTCCATTATAATAATCCTGTTGATCATTCCATAAAATACCACGAGATGAGTTATAACGATGCCGGCCTGCCCATCCTCCCCATTCGGGTTTTGCGGGGATATTAAGGCCATTCTGGATTAGATGTGTCCATGATTGAGTATCAGATTCTTTTGCTCCGGTATAATAGTCGCGGCAAAGTTTGGTGGTTGCATTATTGCTGATCCAGTTTTCAATATTGGTAATGCCATTCCAGCGATGGTACCATCTTCCTCCATCCATGTGAGGAAAGAAGGTGTCCATGTAATAACTCAGGTTATCTCTGTGGTCGATGATGTGATTTTGCTGGTAAACCCCCACATAATAGAGTCGTTTAACAACATCGTTATAATTCAGGCCATCGACCTCTCCTGCCTGAATGGCATTTAATGCTTTATCCAGACTGCTTTGGCTTCCGTCATTAGATCCCCAGTTGGTATACCATATGATGCCCGGATTTTCTTTCAGTACTTTAATAATGTGATTCTTACCTGCCTCGCCGTTATTGGCATGACCGTAAATCGTGATATTCTTTAATTCCTGTTCAGAGGGATAATTGGGATCATGTACCAGTAAATTATTATGAATATCACCATAGGCAGAAAGATAATCCTGAGCCATTTCCAGAGTGGTTGAAGCTCCGGAAGGATTTTTGGCCACGGGATCATTTTGAAATTCAGCGTTACTCCTGCTGAGGATTATTCCTTTTATATCCAGTTGATTCGAGTATAGTAAAAATCGTATTAAGGTTGCCTGGTCATCTGAATCCCCTCCCAAATCTGTTTCTGCGATAATCTTCACATTATTCTGTGCATATACCAGTGAGCTGTAATTAATCAAAACAAGGATAAACAGGCTCAGAATATATACAAATTTCTTTCTCATTTTCATACGCTTATGTCAGGTAAAATATTTATTTGCAAAAATAAGTAATAATAGAAATTTTGTACAAAGAAATTGTGTTCAAATTAAAAACAAAACTTTAGTTTTTCATTAACAAATAATTAAATAATCTTTCTTAACGAGGATTTAGCTTTCAAACCCAGGAAAAGAAAGTTGAGTACACTTCTATGAACCGTAATACACAGGTTTACTTTTTAATAAACCTTTTGGTTACAAAAAAATGATTATCAGGCCCCGACAATTGCAAAAAATAATGTCCGGTTTTAAGTGAGGATACATCCATGTCTACGATAGAGGCTTCTTTCGTAACATTACGGTAATCAACGATTTGACCTTTGATATTCAAAATCTGAATGAGAATTTGGGGATGAGGTGCTTTTGTAAGATCTATATTAATGATGTCAGATGCCGGGTTAGGGTATAAGGTAATATCTTCTTCCCTTATTTCGGGTTTTGTCTTGTTTACCTGCGAAGGAACGCCATAAGCCTCAAATTCAAGAAGGGAGTTCCAATCGTTTATGGAATTGCCAAATACTTTTATTCTTAGGTAGTTGGCCTTCATTCCATTGAAGGTGAAGGTTTGGAAGGATTCGGTTTTCCCGCTGGTTTCAGCGCCGGACAAAACGGGGATCCAATTTATCTCATCCTCCGAAATCTCAAGATCAAAATAGTTTTTTCTCTGGTCACCTTTATACCAGGCGGTTTTTATAAAATAAAGAGAGTCGGCGTTAAGGTCATACCTGATCCAATGATTATTTCCTTCTGCAGACCATCGGGTAGACAGATTACCGTCTATTGTATTTTCGGGAAGGTTACCATCATGGTCGCTGGCGATTACCCTGTGGATGTTCAGTTTTTCTCCTTCTATTAAAGAAATAGCTGGTTTTACCTGAACCGTAACGGCATCGGAAGAGGATGCATTTTCGGGGTCGGTGACCTGTAAACTTATGCTAAACTTTGTCAGGCCTGATACCACAGGGGCTTCAAAGCTGGTTACTGCCTGATCCGGATCTGAAAGAACGATTCGGCTATCTTCCGCAATCCATTTAAATTGAAGCAGTTTGCTTTCGGGGTCATAAGAACCGGATGCGTCCAGTACAACCTTGCTGCCGGATATAACTACCTGATCATTTCCTGCATGGGCTACCGGGGGAAGGTTTGAAGGAGTGGGATCATCATTATCCTCGATATTTTTGGTGTAAACAAAAGCCCCCATATCCACATTTTGATCTTTTACTTTTACTCCATGCATATCTTTGGTCCAGTTTCCTACTTTTTTGCCAGCACCGATGGCAGGACTTCCCTCTTTCAATCTGAAGTCCCCATTATCCGGGTCGACAAACAGATTCTTCAGACCGGCTTTATCGATGTACATATTATTACCCTTTGTGCCGGACGTTTCCCGGGTGAGGATATTATTTTCCAGCAATTCCACATGAGCGTTTGGTTTGGCTACATTAACGCAGGTGTTATTATAAGCCTTCGATTTAGGAGGAAAGTCCCTTCTTACCCCTACCATCAGGTTTCCATATATTTCTGAGGGAATATAAGCAAAGATGGAGATCAGGCCGTCATTTTCCATGTCAATGAACTTATTGTTTCGGATAACAGCGTTAACATTATCCTTGAGATAAATAAAGGCACCTCCGTTTTCTGTTTTCAGGGGGCTGTACATTACATTATCTTCAATCAGTGCATCCAGAGGGGCCGCATCCTGGTGGCCTACAATTATACAAAACTTTGATCCGGTTGAAGAGCGGTCAATGATGTTATGATGGATATGTATAAAACCCGAAGCCTCCGCCTGAATGCCATCGCCGGGAGCTTCTTTTTCAGTGGCTCCCGGATACCAGCGCATGTTGACATTGTAAATGTGGTTATAGGCGATTTCAATGTTTCGGTTATAATTTCCAAAGGTTGACCCGGACGTCCAGATTCCATCAGTACCGGAATTATGAATCACATTTCCGATGATTTTTGTTTCAGATGTAAATACGGTAATGGCTTTGATTTCACAATCATAAACCCAGCAATTTTCAACATCTGTATATGGCCATTTCCCGATTTTGAGCAGCCCGTCAGAAATGTTAATTTCCCTGACCACGGCCCCTTCACCGGTTAGTATCACATCTCCGGTAAATCTGGGACGGGGTCCGCTTCCATAGGCTCCGACCAGTATGTAATTGCCGGATTGTTCCTCAATATCATTTTCATAAATGGTTCCACGTTTTTGCAAATAAGCAGTTTTAGCCTTCAGATCAGAGGGCCATGTATTTAAGGGGTCGTCAATGGTACCTGAACCATTTACGGATTTTGACGGATCTATATAAACAACTGAGGAATACATATCATAACCTGAATTGGGCACCTTATAGGATTTTTTTCCTTCTTCCGTCCGGGAACGAAGATCTTTATCATAAATAGTTTGAAGCTGAGCTGACAAAGTGGAGGATACGATATGCAGGAAAAGCAAGGAGGAAATAACAGAAGCAATCTTTTTCATTGTTTAGAAAATTATAAGAACAACAAACACTTACACCTAATATTTTTGACAAAACTAATAGATTATACGACGAAAAAGGTTTTTTATTTGATCTGTAGATTTATTTATAATTAGTTTAAATTAAGGCGCAAAAAATAACGGATTTTTCTGAAAAAAAATTCTTACTTTGAAGTAATGTTCTGATTATGATCCTTATTATTTTCTATATTTGGATGGTACAAATAAAAGAAAAATGGGTCAACAAACGAAGAATAAGAAACTGGCCATCCTCATTCCGGTATTTAACGGCTTGGATTATACGAAAAATTGTTTGAGGAATTTAAAGACAGTCTTGAAGGATCATGAAGAAAAGGATCAGGTAAGTCTTATTATCAGTGATGATAATTCAAAAGACGGGACTTCCGGATGGGTCAAAGAGCACTATCCTGAAGTAGTTGTATTAAAAGGGGACGGGAATTTATGGTGGAGCGGTGGAATAAATCTGGCCTCCCGTTATGCCATTGAAGAGTTAAATACGGATTTCATTTTATGGTGGAATAATGATATTGAAGCCGGGGAAAGGTATTTTTCCAGAATATTTTATCACATGCAGCATTCGGATAACCATACCCTTGTCGGATCAAAAATATTTGCGGTAGGGTCTGATATTATCTGGGGCATGGGGGGAGTTTTCAATACCCGTACCGGTAAAAGAAAAAATTTCGCAGAGAAGGAAAGGGACGGAAAAGAATTTCAAAAGGTGGTGGAGGTCGATTGGTTTCCGGGTATGGGGACGCTTATTCCTGCCCGGGTATATAATACGATTGGCTATCTCGATGAAAGGAATTTTCCGCAGTATCATGGTGACAGCGACTTTACATTCAGGGCCAAAAAGGCAGGGTTTAGGTTAATTGCCGATCCCGAAATGGTTATTTATAATGACGTTAGCAATACCGGGTTGATTCATAATGGCAGCATCCGTTTGTTGTACAAATCCCTGACAGATATCAAATCGAATTTTAATATGAAAAAGGATTTTCTGTTTTATCGTAAACATTCCGAATCCATTCTGGCCTTCTCAGAACTTGTACGAAAGTATTTTAAGTATACGGGAGGTTTTTTTAAGTGGAAGGTTCTGGGCGTGTTTGGAGTTCATAAACAAAAAGCCTGAGGGGTTTTTATCTTCAGACCCTATGGAAATAGCAGACTTAAAACAATAAGAAAAAATATGTCGTATAAAATTGCCTATCTGACCTCAAAAGATCCTTCGGATAAAAAAGAATCATCCGGGGTTTATTATTATCAATCCCATGCTCTGGAAAAACATTGTGGAGAAGTATTTCATCTTGGTCCGGCGAATAGTTATATCATTAATTTTATCATCAAAGTTTCCCGGTTGCTGAAAAGGTTTTCGAAGAAGAAATACAATTCTGATCATAGCATTATTGTTTCCAAAGTTTATGCCCGTATTTTTTCCAAAAAGCTGAAGAAAGGAGATTATGACTTCATTTATGCTGATAAATCTTCCTGCGAGATCGCATTTTTGAAAACGCGGATACCACTGATTTATTCTACCGATGCTACCTTTGGTTTATTGCATGATTATTATCAGGAATATTCCAACCTGTTTGGTTTTTCCCGCAGGGAAAGCAACTTGATTGAAAAAAATGCCATTCAGAGATCCTCAATAATAATTTCCACTTCTCAATGGGCCGCTTCTTCTGTAATGAACGATTATCATTATCCGAAAGAAAGGATATTCGTCAGACCCAGGGGAGCGAATCTCGATAAAGTACCCGATCGGGAAATCATTTTCAATAAGAAAAAAACAGAGATCTGCCGTTTACTTTTTATCGGGCAGGAATGGTACAGAAAGGGGTATGATGTTGCATACAAAGCAATGGACTATATCCGTTCAAAAGGTGTTCCGGTTAAGCTGGTGGTTTTGGGATGTATTCCTCCAGATGAGTATGTGGATGAAGATGTTGAGCTAATCCGGTATGTGAATAAAAATACCCGGGAAGGCATTGATGAGTTTAATCAGATAATGCTAAATGCTGATTTTTTACTTCTTCCTACCCGTGCAGAGTGCGCTGCAATTGTATTTTGTGAGTCATCGGCCTATGGACTGCCGATAATTACGAGGGATACCGGAGGGGTGACTGAAATTGTGAAAGATGGGATTAATGGTTATGCATTACCCTCCAAATCTGATTATACTGTCTATGGTGAAAAAATTCTCGGTATTTTCAATTCGGATGAGAAATATTACCACCTAATCCAAACCGGAAGAAAATATTATGAAGAACGGTTGAACTGGGATGTATGGGGTCAAAGCATGAAAAAAATACTCGATGATTTTTCTATGGCATTGAGAAAATAGGTGTTTATCCTGTAAGACAAATGAAGTCATAAAATCTGGCTAACATGAAGAATATGGTCATTTCCCAGGGTCTCGGTTCTCTTAAAGAGGACAGATCTCTGATGAGTTATTTGCCTGCATCTGTAAATTATTATTATTCAGACCTTAAAGGACATCTGGATAAACTCCAGAACTATAAGCGAGTAAGGAAAGAGTTTCGGCATAAAATGCAATATGAATTAAACCTGGAAACGCCCAGGACCTTAAATGAAAAACTGGCATGGAAAAAACTATTTGACAGAAACCCTCTTCTTACCCTATCAGCCGATAAGTATGCAGTAAGATCCTACCTTAAAAATCTCCTGGGAGAAACTGAAGCCACAAAGCATTTGATTCCTCTTTATTTTGTTACGGAAAAGCCTTCGAAAATCCCCTTTGAGGATCTTCCCGATAAGTATGTGATAAAACCGAATCATGGAAGTCGCATGCACCTGATCGTTAAAAATAAGAAATATGTCGTACCCAAACAGATAATAAAGCAATGTAACATATGGCTGAAAAATAATTATGGTTTTTATACGAACGAGTGGGCATATAAGAATATCAAAAGAAAAATACTTATTGAAAAGCTGTTTCAGTCAAAAAACGGAGAACTGCCGATGGACTATAAATTTTTTTGCTTTCATGGAGAAGTGAAAATTATACGGGCAGCACTAAACCGGTTTAGTGAGATTTCCTTGTCGGGTTTCTATGATCCCGACTGGAATCCCGTACCCGTTTATAATCCTGGTTATCAAAACACTACGGCAACTATTGACAAACCCTCCAATCTGAATGCTATGGTAACCTTAGCGGGTAAAATTTCTAAAGATTTCGATTTTGTGAGGGTAGACCTGTACAGTTGCGATGAAAGCGTCTTTTTTGGGGAATTAACACATTATCCGGGTTCGGGTTTGATAAGATTTGAACCTGAATCTTTTGATTATAGGCTGGGTGAATACTGGAACCTAAAACCGGACTATTGGAGGTGAGGTTTACCCCCTCCATTTGATATGTTTTACGACAGAAAACATTTAGGCCCCCTTTTTTTTAACTCGGTACTGCCAATTTTCCGCTTTCGGATTTTGTTCAATGAGCTACAGACCTTATATCTGCTAAAGAATCTTAAACCATGTTTGGGGTTTGATTTCGGATTATTTTTCGAACCCCCTGTTTTTCGGAAAAAGAAGGCCTTTGCGACCAAAAAAGCTGGCGAAATTGCTTTTATTATTAGGCAATAAATTTCTACCTTTATAAGAATGTTTCAAAAAAAAATTGTTCACGATCTTAGTTTAATAAACCTGTAACTATGTTTACAATAGTTAATTTTTTCCTTGCCAAACCTGCGAAAAGAAAGAGTTTAGTTCATAAAAGCGCTGGATCGGCCCGGACAGAAGAAAGTCAGAAATTAAAGAAAAGCCGGATATTTGCAAATCATACATTTGAAATGAATGATAAGGCAATGTATTCCGGTTTTGAGTGCCTTAAGGAAGAAAAGACCTTTATGTACCACATGCCTGCATGGGTAAATTATTATTATTCCAGTCTTAGAGTATATATCGACAAGCTTCAGAATTACAAAAGGGTAAAAAAAGAGTTTTATGATAAGCTCGGCTATGAATTAAAACTTGATTCTCCTCGTTCGTTGAATGAGAAAGTGACCTGGAAGAAACTCTTTGACAGGAATCCTCTTCTCACTGTAACAGCTGATAAGTATGAAGTAAGGTCTTACCTGAAAAACCTGCTTGACAAAGAAGAGGCCGATAAATTATTGATTCCACTGCTTTATGTTACGGAAGATCCAAATGACATTTCCTTTGAAAATCTTCCTGAAAAATATGTAATAAAACCCAACCATGGAAGCCGGATGCATCTTATCATCAAAAACAATAAGGAGGTTTCACCATCACGGATAATAAAACTGTGCAAACTCTGGCTAAAAAATAATTATGGGTTTTATACACATGAGTGGGCCTATAAAGATATTAAAAGAAAGATCGTTGTTGAGAAATTGCTGGAAACAAAAAACGGAAATCTGCCCCTGGATTATAAGTTTTTTTGCTTTCATGCTGAGTGTAAAGTTATTCGGGCTGCACTAAACCGCTTTGGTGAAACGAACCTGTCAGGATATTTTGATAAAGAATGGAATGTGTTGCCGGTTTGCCGGCCGGGCTACCAGAGTGTAAACACAAACTTTGACAAGCCTGTGAACCTGGATAAGATGATACAGATAGCCGAAAAGATTTCTAAAGATTTTGACTTTGTCAGGGTTGACCTCTATAACTGTGATGGGGATATCTATTTCGGTGAGTTTACTCATTATCCAACATCCGGATTGGCAAGATTTGAACCAGCAGGATTTGATTATACGCTTGGGGACTACTGGGATTTAAAGCCATATTATTGGAAATAGCTCTCCTGGCTGCTAAATAAATACAGGAAATGAATTATTTAACCCTTTTCATAATCCAAATTGTAGTTTTCCCTCTCAACCGGGAATGGACATTGCTCTTCACGGGCAATACTATCCCCGGGAAGAATGCGAAATTCAATAAGCATTGTGAATTTATATGCAATTAGCGAAACTAAATTTTTGGTGCTTTCGTTAAGTAAATTACCTGGTTTATTAAAGGGTTGAAAGTTTTTAATCGATATGAAATGAAAAAGACAAAAGCCACAGTTATTATACCCACATATAATTCTCATAAAACCTTAGCTTACACTATTAAAGGCTTATTGCAGCAAAGTTCCTATGATTGTATAGATAAAATTATTATTGTCGATTCCTCCGACAATGAAGAATCTTTGGCTCAATTGGATGAATTCAAAAAGATCAAGAAAATAGCCGTTTATACTTCCGGTGTTCGAGTGATGCCTGCTATTCAAAGGAATATCGGGGTTAAATATGCAAACACGGATTTATTGTGTTTTATTGATTCAGACGCCATGCCCGCTATTGATTGGATTGAAAATATCATCCGGGCATATGACTCCGGCATTAAGGTGGGTGGTGGTAGTTACCGGGTCCCGGAATTTCAGAAGTCAATGAAAATAGCCAAAGCCCAGTATTATCTGGAGTTTAATGAATACATAGATAAGGGTAAGCCCAGGAAAAAGAAGTTTTTACCCTTTTGTAATTTGTTTTGTGATAAAAAACTTTTTCAGAAGGTTGGAGGAATTCCTGTTATCAGAGCCTCGGAAGATACCATGTTCGGTTTGGAAGTAAGCAAATACGAGCAAATTATGTTTATTCCCGATATTAAGGTGTCCCATATTTTCAGGGAAGATAAGCAGCATTATTTTAGCAATCAGGTATTACTGGGCAAATATATTTACATTTACCGAAGGTCTGCCTACGACAATCTTTATTATCAGGGTATTTTCCCCTATATCTTCTTTCCTTTCTTTCTTTTATTAAAGATGACCAGAATTCTAAACCGGGTGTTCACTTCCGGATTTGGGAATATTTGTGGTTTTTTATCTTCTATTGGCTTATTTACAGCAGGCTTGTTCTTCTGGAGTAAAGGATTTTTAAAAGGAATATCAGAATACAAAAGAGATAATTTCGTCGTTCAAATAAAAGAGAATCCTACAATTTTCTAATACCTGTTGAACTTTCTCATTTAATTTTTATTTCATCACAGAATGGATTGGATGCAATCATTGTAAGAGCGATGTTGAGTCGGACACTTGCGGAAGCAGGCTTGTTTTTTATTAATAAAATGTTAAAAGCCCTAAAGAATTCCTTAAAAGATAAAACTTGTTTTATACTTTCATTTTATAGTACATTTAGGGAGTTTATGTATTATGCCGGAGTTTAATGATTTTACCGGGCATTTCCCGGAGATCATAATTTTAGTACTAACATTTCAATTTAATCTTCATGACATCAAAGACTCCTTTTTTTAATTTGAAAATGAATGTGTTACGAGAAAATGAAGTTTTGCAAATTTGCGAGCACAGTCTTGAATCGGACAAAGCTCTGGTTATTTTTTTCGTTAATGCCCATTGTTTTAATATAGCGCAGAATGATCCGGAATATTTGAAAACGGTGAATAATGCAGATCTACTATTAAATGATGGGATAGGGTTAAAACTGGCCTCCTATTTTACTCCGGTTCGATTTCCGGAAAATCTGAATGGAACGGATCTCATCCCAAAAATATTACGAAATGCTTCCGGATATGATGCCGGGGTTTATTTTCTTGGAGGTAAAGAACATGTTCCCGGCAAAGCAGCGGAAAGAGCAAGAGAAATGTTTCCCGGTTTCCGGATTGCCGGTTATCATTCAGGATATTTTGATGAAATTGAGGAAGAAAAAATTATTCAGGAAATAAACCATACCGGAGCGAAGATCCTGGTCATCGGAATGGGGGTACCCAAGCAGGAATTTTGGGTTGCAGTTAACAAAATAAGGCTTAAAAATGTTAGAGTAATAATCGCAGGTGGAGCCATTCTTGATTTTCTGGCCCGGGAGATCCCACGGGCGCCTTTGTGGATGAGAAGGCTTTATCTGGAATGGCTTTTCAGGCTTTTTCTTGAACCCCGAAGAATGTGGAAGCGCTACCTGGTCGGGAATTTAAAGTTTTTCTATTATGTCATAAGAGACGCTTTGCCTAAAAAAAATGGAGTATGAAATATGCGGTGGTTATTCCGGTAAAGAATGAAGAGAAGACCATAAGAAATACACTTTATTCCCTGGTAAATCAGGAAATTCAATGTGTGAAATGTGTGGTTGTTGATGATATGTCAACCGATAATAGTTTATCTATTATCAAAGAGTTCCAGGAAAAATATCCTTTTATCCTTTATCTGAGAAATGAGACTTCTGATGATTATAAAGTGGGAGGACATGTTGTTGAACTTTTTAATCTTGGAGAAGAGCTGCTGAAAAAGGAAAATGTTGATTACGATTATATTGTTAAACTTGATGCGGATGTTTCTTTTGAAGCAGACTTTATGTTTAATATCGCTTCAAAACTAAACTCAAATTGTAACTATGGCATTGTTTCCGGGACTCCATTTTATTATCAGGGGACACATAAGATTTTTGAGTATAGCCCACTCTGGCATACCCATGGTCAGTTTAAAATCTATGATCGCCAATGTCTCGAAGAGATTGGAGGCATAAAAAAAAGACTGGGCTGGGATTGTGCT
Organism: uncultured Bacteroidaceae bacterium; assembly: GCA_964595055.1. Lineage (GTDB taxonomy): Bacteria > Bacteroidota > Bacteroidia > Bacteroidales > CAYRTD01. The sequence continues at coordinate 27,189 of CAZQOV010000012.1, forward strand.
GATAATATCATTGCCATGGAAAAGGGTTGGCAAACAGAAGCTTTTAGAGATGTCACCTATGAGATGTCGAGGAAAGTAGGAGGAAAGACTTCTCTTCTAAAAGGAAAAATTAAGCATGGTAAGGGGGCCTATAATCTGGGTTATAGTCCGGCTTACTTGATGATAAAATTTGCTCATGATCTTATGAAACCTCCGTATTTCCTGGGAGGCATCAATTATATGTACGGCTACCTATACCAGTTTTTCCGAAGAGAGAAAAGGGTTTTGGATGAAAATGAGATCAAATTGCTTAGAAGGTTTTTCTGGAAGAGTTTTCACGAGCGTCTTAAACATCGAAGTTTCATTCTTTTTCAACTTTTTTTCCCAAAAAAAACCGCATAAAAAAATCGATTGCTTCTGCTTTTGCCGGAATTAGAAAAAAGAGAACCCAAACATTTTAAATCCGGATCCTGTGGTTCTCCTTTTTATTATTCCTGGTAGCTGATCAATTAATCCTTCATTTGGGGTTAAGGGTTTTGTCAAATTCTCTCAGGATTCTTTTTCATTTTCCTTTCAGCCATTTTTTCTTTTATTAATCCAATGAATTTATTGATATCCTGCTTCAAATAAAGGAGTAAATGAGCCAGATAGAATACCGCAATCACAACAAGAGCAAGGTAATGATCATAGAAATTAAAGTAAACCAAAAGAATACTCATGAAAAATTTGGGGGCCCAGAACGAAAGAAGTTCAGAGATTTTAAATTTCAGGGCTCTGTAAAAACCCATAATTACCTGAACGGGGATCATGATTATATTGGCCAGTGTATAAAACAGGATTACATGTAATGGGGAATAGCGAACACCCAGAACAATAGCCGAGACGGACAAAACCGTGCTGATTATGCTCAATTTCAGTACGGTTTTCTCTTTCTTTTGCAATACATAAAAGTCGCCGGTTGCCGAAAAGATGGTTTGGATCAATATAAGAATTCCGACATAGGGAAGGAACTGAATGACACCGGTCCAGTCTTGACCCCACAAAATCAATACAATGGGTTTGGCCAATAGGATAAGGGCAAAGCCAATAGGATAATTAATAAGGCTGAGCCCTCCCAGAATGGTTAAGAGCTCTTTATTTACATCACCCCCTTCATCTTTGAGTTTTTTAAGGCTGGGAAACAGAACAACACCAAAAACGGTAGTAACCAGCCGGGTTGCCAGGTAAATGAAACGATAAGCCCGGTTATACAAACCCAGAGCCGCGTCGCCGAAAAATTTCCCGATTAAAAGGTTGTCAATGTTCCGGCTCCAGTAATTAAATATCCCGCTTATGGTGATGCTGCCAACCAGTGTACGGATTTCTTTCAGCAATCCAAAGGCATCGTGAAAACCATAGAGCGCGGGGGTGAAATCCACCTTTTTTGAAATATACAAAAACTTAATGAAAGGTGAAAGGGTAAGAGGGATGATCAATGACCAATACGAAAAACCCAAAAAGGCCAGAATGATCATTAAAATGACCTGAAAGATGGTTTGTATGATACTGCCTACACCAAGAATATTGAATTTCAGCTCTTTTGTAGCGAGAGACCCGGGAACGAAATTGATGCTTTCAAAAATAAAAATGAACCCCATAACCATGGTCGGAAAGATAAGCTTCATGTTCTCATAAAAGAGAGCTATTGGATAAGCGAGCATGGCAAACAGGACAAAAAGCGTTAACCCAATCCATATAGAGAGACTGAAAAACCGTTTTATTTTATCTTTATCATAATCGTTTCGGATTATGGCGTGTTTAATGCCCACATTTGTCAAAACAAAAATGAACCCGCTGAAAATGATGATCAGTGCTACAAAGCCATATTCTTCGGGACTTATAAGTCTTGATAAAACAATCGTCGAGATAAATTCAATAACCTGTACGATATAGGTATAGCTTCCAAACTTTGCAATATTTCGTATAAAATCCTTTTTAAATCCCATGTATGAGTGTTTTGTAAATCCCCCGCTTTAGCAGGTAAAAACAGTTTGCAATATTTATATTATCTCTCAGGAACAATTGTGTTAAAAAAAATGATCCCTTACCTAGGAAAAATCTTCTATATATTGACCTGACCGGGAACGCTCCGGGCAGATGCGACTTCTTCACGTTTTGTTGCATTTTCCTTTTTCAGCTCATAATTGCCCAGGTCAAAAAGGTAAGCAATAATGATCAGGGTAATACTCGGGACACCAAAAACACCTTTTGAGGTAAATAAGGAAAACAATTGAAGGTATACAAAGTATCGCAGGTATTCATAATGTTTAGGAACTTTGATGGTCAGAAGTCTTGCCAGCATTATAATTGCGGCGATAACAAAAATGACTCCATATCGCACATAATCCCCGATTATTCCGATATCGGATAAATATAATCCTTTCGTTAGCTGGAGGTAAACCATTTTCAACCCATATTGGCTGGCTTCATGGCCTTCACCGTTACCAAAAATATAGGTCAGGAAAGAGGGTTGAAATTTTCCTGTAAAATATTCTATAGCTTTGATCCTGACACTTTCTCTTTGTCCGCTGGTCTGCACCTTCGATACGGTAAACAATTCAATAAAAAGGTCATAAAAGATCAGAAAAACGGCTCCCATTCCTATCAAAATCAGAAAACTGATGAGAAAACGCGACTTCACCTCTTTTGATCTGAACAGATTGATAATGGTAAGAAGGACAAGAGAGGCTATAAGCTGACGGGTTGCTTGCAGGATGAATATACTTAAGGCCAGCAGGGCGATTATAATTGGTAATGCCTTATTGCTTTTAAAAAACTGATTGAGGTAATAAAAATAAACAATGATGGAAAAACTCATCGAGGGTAAAAACAATCGGAGAGTTCCTCTGTCAATGCTCATTCGTACATCAAAAATCCGTGTTGGATAAATAAAGGTTTGTATATAGAATGCCAGGATGGTAAATAATCCAATAAAAATGAAAAACTTCTCAAGGGTTCGTCTATTATAGTCATAGGCATGAAGCATGTAATACAGAAAATAGAAAAACAAGCCTCTGCTGATCCAAATCGATAAGATAAAGGATTGATTATGATATGCTTTAGTGACAGGGATGGATAAAAACAAGGCCAACAGAAACAACGCAATAGGTAAAGAAAAATTTTTCGGGATTTTTCTTTCCGTACTATCATATACAACCTTTACAATTAGCATTAAGAAGATTAAAGATATTGCAACAAAGCCACTTATTACCCGAAGATCTCTTGGAATGGCATCAAGACTGAACAATTGAAAATACCCGAATATTATGAAAAGTAAAACGATAATCTTGAAAACGCTGTCTCTTGCTGCTACTTGCATATTTTAATAGGATCTCTTTGTACTAGAAATTCATTTCTCAATAATTGTAATCTATACAATCTCTCCTCCGAAGATTTTTTTTATATATTTTTTTTAAAAAGTTTTTCAGGGTAAGATCATCATAGGAAACTTTGTAACCGTTTAATCTCATATATTTTATAAACTCGTCTTTAAATGGGTGATTATTCATAAAATGCCAGGGTTTGGATAGGGTGGTGAAATGAACAATTGCCGGATCACGTAAAGCTTTAGCGATCTGGTCTTCTGAATACAAATCGGAAGAGAAATCGGGATAGTAGAATTTGGTCTGCACATTCCATTCCGGATCTAAGGCCATCCACTGATTTTCAAAAAATCCATTTAACACATCCTGATCAGCATATAATAAACTGTCTTTAAATTTCTTTGCGTAATTAAGAATATCCTTTGTTAAATTTTCTTCCCGTATCTTTTTTGCATTCAGAATCAGGACTCCTGAATTAAAATAACTTGACCCTTTTGCCATGCCCAGCGAATCATGCCTTTCAAATCCCGGGTTTTCTACCGCTGCCAGGCAGTATCCCGAGAGCTCTTTTTTAAATAAGGGATTCAAAGATTTTCGGACAATGACGTCAGCATCGAGGTATACGATTTTTTCTGCTTCCCGGATAATATCCGGCAATTTTAACCGGTAGTACACAGCAGGGGTAAAATAAAAATTTTTCGGAAGATCCTGGAATTCTGCTGGCTTCATTTTAATAAAATTCATATGAAAATGACTATTCTCAACTATTTTATTAATATAGGATAAGTCTTTTTTATCCAGGTCTGTATGTAAAATATAGATTTCAGTGGGATCCTCGGAATCTGAGTTTAGGCGAATACTTTTTAAGGCACCCGTAAGAATTTTATAATAGGTTTTATCAATTGAAAATGCTAAGTAATTTGTCATCTCAAAATTTATTAGGATTTATTTTTTCCAAATGCTTTCGATTGACTTTCCAAAAGCTACAAATAATAATGCTTTTAGGTATTGAGTGAGTAACCGGGAATGTACAGAGGAAAGTAGTCCGATGGATCGGAGGGCATTTTTTCTAATATCACTGCCCGGTTTATCAAGAACCGACCTGACGAGCGCTTCTATTTTGGCCTTCCTGAATTTATGAAAAGATTTCTTGCCGCTAACCTGCAGCATCTGCTCACCCCATTTATCAAAAAGTATATCAAGACCGGCTAATCTTTTATTGATGTCCTTAGCCATCTGATGCCCCTGATGCTCATATTTTCTGATAAGGGGTTCGGGAACATAATCAAAGCTATAGTTCAATTTTGCTATTCTTAACCACAGATCATAGTCCACAAATGTGGGTAAATTTTCATCAAATCCTTCAACCTTATCCAGTGCTTCTTTTTTTACGAGAAACATGGTGGGGGTAGCAGGGCAGAATCCGGAAAGAAAATCTTTATAAAGTTTACCTTTACGGAAATTACCATTCTTAACCGCATGTTTCTTTTTGATCTCATCAATTTCCAGATAACCGGTATAAACAGCACCCAGGTCCGGATCATCCGTTTGGTTGAAAATTCTGAGTTGTTTTTCAAGTTTTGTGGGCATCCATTCATCATCTGAGTCCAGAAAGCCAATGTATTTTCCTTTTGCTTTTCTAATTCCGATGTTCCTTGCCCGGCACTGACCCACATTTTTTTCCAAACCTACATAAACGATTTTATCGTTGTCCATTTTTTTAATGGTTTCTTCAGTGTTGTCGGTCGACGCATCATCAATAATCAGGATCTCATAATTGTCAAAGCTTTGATCGAGGATGCTTTGTATTGCCCTTTTAACCATATCTGCCCGGTTGTAGGTTGGGACTATTACACTTACTAAAGGTGTTTTCATAAGGAAAATGTGTGATCAATTAAAACCGTAAATAATAATAGAATCTTACTTTTTATTTATTGTGTAAGGGTTTCTTTATTCTGTTCAATAGCCTGGCCATTAGATGTGAAAAATAATTATAATGTAAAAATCCCGTAAGATATTCCTCGAAATTGAAAGGCCTGACAATATGCTTTCTGTGAAAAGCCAGTACCTTTTCTCTTCTTAATAGTTTATTTATTAAGATAAAATATGCATACCTGAGCCTTTCCTTGCGGTAAATCCTGTTCAATATTTTATCATCCTCCCTGTAACGAAACAATACCGCTTCGTTTAATTGGTATAATGTCCCCCAGTTATAAACCTCTGTGGAGGTTCCTGATGATTCATGTCTGCGGGTATAGGTGAGCACCTGAAAAACAAAACCTACTTTGGAATTATTGGCCATTTCATAGAATAATTCTGTATCCACATGGTAACGTCCGTGAAAGATTCCGGTCTCATCCGCTATTTTTCTCAAGTGCTCAACGGAAAAGATAAGGGTAGTGTTTGTTCCTGAAATATCAATTTTCCTGGTTAGCTGATCATATAAAATACGTTTTCCATCATAAACATTACCTTCAAAGATATCCAGCCCCCCCTGGTCTACATAAATAGAATTTAATCTATAACTTGAGGCTACACCTACTTCCGGATGCTTTTCCAAAAGGGCCAGATATTTTTCCAGGCATTCGGGCAGAATCATATCATCTGCCTGAACCATTTTAAAGTATTTCGCTTCCGGATTCGAGTGGAGCCAGGTATTGTTCCAGTTTTCCACATGACCAACATGTTCCGGGCATCTGTAAATCTTAAACCTGGGATCTTTTTTTACATATTCTTCAGCAATTTCCAGACTGTTGTCTTTGGATTGGTTTTCACTTATTACGCACTCCCAGTTTGTATAGGTTTGATTAAAAATGCTATCAAGACAATCACGCAAATATTTTCCACCATTGTAAACGGGTACACCAATTGCAACCAAAGGCTTTAATTCCATTTTCTTTTCTTCAGTTTGAATGTTATCATTAATAATTTATCCAAATATACGCAAAGATTATAATGTTCTTTTCAAGTTCCGCCATTTCTGTTTAAGGATAAGAAATCGCTTTTTAACGGACTACTAATTTTGTTTAAAATTGTTTGTTTTTCAAAACGGTTCAAAACTATAACTGTAGCCTCCACTTTCCTAATATTTAGTGATAAAAAAGCCGGTTTTTTTACTAAGGGGACTTTTGGCAGGATGAATTAATTACTGATACAAACAAAAGATAGAAAACCCATGGTGAAGCAACGAACGATCATCTTTATTTACCGCCTGATATACAGGGGTATATAAAAATTTTAGGCATAGCCCAAATCCAGGGAAATTGCTAATAATTTCTGAAAACTCTAAATTTAACAAATTATAAATATTGATCTGTGTAATATTATCAACAGATAATAACAGGTCGTTTGATTTTAACGTTGGAATGTAAAAGCAAGGGATATAAAATGTTACAAATTAAATTAAATAAAATCTCGATATTGATTTCCGTTTTTCTGCTGATTTCCGGGAATGTACTTTTTTCACAAACGATAAGAATCCTTCCTTTAGGGAACTCAATTACCAAAGGATTTATGTGCCTTAACGGAGATTTGGACGATTGTGTGGCCATTGATGATGCGGATGCGGTTGGCTACCGTCAACGTCTTCACAGTCTATTGACAGGTGCCGGTTATGATATTGATTTTGTTGGAAGTGAAAGCTTTGGCTCCAATTTAATGACCGATACAGATAATGCCGGTTTTCCCAGGATGCAAGATCAAGAACTTGCGGAGCTGATAGAAACCGGAACTTCAACACGAACCGGGACACTCACCTCCGGACCTTACCTCGAAACCTATCCTGCCGATATCATCCTCCTGCATATCGGGACCAATGATGTGTCAAATTGGGAGACAGATGCTAGTGCCCTTCAGGAAGTTGGACGTATCCTTGATGCGGTTGATGATTATGAAACTTCCAGCGGCAATGAGATAATGGTGTTTGTTGCCCGGATCATTAGCCGTCAAGGATATGGATGTGGCCTTGAGCCACGCACAGATGCTTACAATCAAAACCTGGAAACACTGGTGAATGACAGGATTACTTCCGGTGATAAGCTGATTCTGGTTGATATGGAATGTGAGGCCGGAATCGATTATGATAATGATTTTATGGAAGAAGTACATCCGAATACTACGGGATATGAAAAAATGGGGGATAAATGGTTTAGTGCGGTAAATGAGTATCTGACTGGTCTGACTTATTACAGCCTTGCTATCGAAGTTACCGGAAATGGTACGGTTACAAAGTCACATGGTGAAGATGTTTATTTAAGCGGCAGTGCAGTGGAACTCACGGCAACCCCTGCAGCAGGATATAGTTTTGATGGCTGGAGCGGCGATTAT
>CAZQOV010000013.1:0-32311 GCA_964595055.1 uncultured Bacteroidaceae bacterium
ATCCCGGTGAGTCAGGTTGAAACTGCGCTGAAAATAAAAAATGAACATCCCGAATATATACTTGTAGGAGAACGAGATGAAAAAATGGTGCCTGGATTTGACTACGGCAATTCTCCTTCTCATATTTTGAAAGCAAATCTCAGGGATAAAGTTATGGTTCACACTACCAGTGCCGGAACGCAAGGCATTGTAAATGCGAAGGATGCGGATGAAGTTATTACCGGGGCTTTTGTAAATGCTTCTGCAATTGTGGAGTACATCCGGAAAAAAAATCCGGAAAACCTTAGTCTTGTATGCATGGGGTATGCAGCCAGGCATCCAATTGAAGAGGATACATTCTGTGCCGAATACATCAGAAATGAGCTGCAGGGAAAGAAAAGTGACTTTAATGGCTATGTGGATATTATCCGGCAAACCAGCGGAAAACGTTTTTTCGATAAGAAAAAGCAGTCATTTTCCCCGTCCTCCGATTTTGATCTCTGTTTGAACCTAAACCAGTTTGATTTTGTTTTAAAAGCTAATAAAACAAAAACTTTCGGAATCCATTTACAAAAAATCGAGCTTAAATAGTGTCTGTCCATAGTATATGCGATTTGCCCCGAATGGTTATCAGCCTGAAAAAATCAATTCTTCATTTAAAAAACAATGAAAAGTATTAGAGACCGAATAAAGAAGTATTTCCAAAATAATAAGCGATGGAAGATCGCAGTTGATCTTATTTTTTACATTTTTATTATTCTTCTGATCATACCTGCAACCCGAAAGCCAGTTTCCACCACCCTGATCAGACTTACAATGCTGAAACCCAGAGTTGAAAATAATGAAGGTCTCCGGTCACTTACGGAATTAGATAAAGACTTTTCCATCAGGGATTTTAAGAATAATGACCATACTTTGGGGAATTTTGAAAATGAAGTAATCTTGCTTAATTTCTGGGCCACCTGGTGTCCCCCATGTCGTGCCGAAATGCCCGCCATACAAAAACTATACAATGATTACGGGGAAAAAATTGCCATGATCCTGGTGACTTCTGAGGAGAAAGAGGTTGTACGGGAATATCTGAATGAGTTTAACTATGATCTTCCTGTTTATTTTCAAACCGCGCCCCTTCCCCCTTCTTTGAAGGTTACCTCTATTCCTACCACCTTTTTAATTGATAAAAAGGGAAACATCATAACGGAGAAAAAAGGGGCTGCCAACTGGAATTCAGCAAGTTTCAGAAGTGAACTTGATCACTTGCTCAGGCAATAACCACTAGTTCACTTTACGATACCTCCATACGGATAGACTCAGGATGACAACTGCATAAATAAGAAGAGAAAAAAACTCCTTACTTATGGCAACAAAACCTGACCCCTTCAGAAGAATCATTCGGATCACCTTCATGAAATATGCATAGGGATTGATGACATTAAGCTTCTGAGCCCATTCAGGCATACTTTCAACCGGAGTAAAAATTCCTGACATCAGGATAAAAGTCAGCATAAAGAAAAATGTAAGAAACATTACCTGCTGCTGATTTGATGCCACGGTAGAAAGAAAAAGACCGATACCCAAAGCCACAAGCAGATAAACTCCGGCAAAAGCAAAGAGCAGCCAAAGACTGCCAATCAATGGAAGACCGAACAGCAACCGGCCTAAAAACAATCCCAGACCAAGTTCGAAAAGGGCTATAATCCAAAAAGGAAAGAGTTTCCCAAAAATGAAATGAAATTTCTTTATGGGTGTTACATTTATCTGTTCGGAAGTACCAAGTTCTTTTTCCCTTACCAGATTAAGTGCGGTTAAAAACATGCCGATAATGGTTACCAGGATTACGATAATTCCGGGTAACATAAATATTTTATAATCAAGTTCAGGATTGTACCAAAAACTACTGATTACGTTTACTTGTCTGATTTTACCTTCAGAAACAGGGCCGGTCCATTCCAGGCGAATGTTCCGATTGAAGGAAGCTATTATTGATGTGGTATAAGCCTTAATTAGATTTGCTTTGGTCGCGTTTACTGCATTGAGGAGAAGCTGGACAGGAGCATGATCATCGATACGCAGGTCTTTTGAAAATCCTGACGGGATATGAATTACCAGGTCAGTCTTTTCAGCTTTTAACATATATTCTGATTCATCTGTATCAAAACCCGTACCCTGGAAATTGTAAAAAGGAGAGGCAGTGAATTCTGAAACAAGACGACGCGAAACCGGGGAAAGATCCTTATCGATCACATAGAACTTAATCTCTTTCATTTCCAGGTTAGCTGCATAAACCAGTAAGATCATCTGGATAAAGGGCGCAATAAATATAAATGGAAGCATTACCTTATTCCTGAAAATCTGAATGAACTCTTTCCTGATAATGTTTATTATTATTCTCATATTCTCATTCCAAACGTTCTTTAAACCTTTTCATACTCATAATCAGAAAGAGCATTGTCATCCCTGTCAGGATTAGCAATTCTTTCCAGATAAATAATACTCCGGTTCCCTTTATCATTATATGTTTAAGAGCGGTAATAAACCATCGGGCAGGCATTATGGCTGATAACCATTGCAATATGACCGGCATGTTCTCAATCGGGAAAATAAATCCGCTTAAAAGAAGGGTTGGCAACATCAAACCGAGCATGGAGATGAACATAGCCATTTGCTGATTTGTAGCTATAGTTGATATAAAGATTCCCAGCGCCAGGGATAATGTCACATATAAAATATTTACAAATAAAAGTAAACTTATACTTCCTTTTACGGGAAGATCAAATATGAAATATCCCAGAAGTATAATAATAACCGCATTAACAAAAGCCAGCAGTATATAAGGAGTTACTTTACCCAGAATGATGTGAACCGGCTTCAAAGGTGAGGCAAGCAATGTCTCCATAGTGCCAAACTCCTTTTCACGTGTAATGGAAATGGAAGTCATGAGTGCAGAGATCAATATAAGGATCAAAGCCATGGTTCCCGGAACAAACATATAAGCCCCTTCCAGTCGCTGATTAAAGTACATTCTTTCTCTAATCTCTATCGTGTGCGGAAGTTCCGCCAAATAATTCAGTTCCCGGGTATAATTTTGTATTATCCCTTGAGTATAATTGGCAATTATGTTTCCTGTATTGGCATCTGAAGCATCAACAATTATCATTACATCTGCCTTTCCATTTCTTTCCAGCTTTTCCGCAAAATTATTCTCAAAAATAATTACCTCCTTGATTTCACCTGTTTTGAAAGCTTCCTCTATGTATTTATCTGACTCCAGTTCAAGGGCAATTTCAAAATAGCCCGAAGAAATGATCTTATCAGTGATGGCATGTGTAATTTCATCATGTGAGTGATCCAGGATGCCAATTTTGACATTTTTAATCTCATTGGTAACCACGTAACCAAAAATAAGAATCTGGGCAATGGGAATCCCAAATAAAATTATCAATGTCCGGAAATCCCGGAAAATATGATAGAACTCTTTTATCACAAAACCCCTGAATCGTCTCATGTCATCATTCAATTAAACCATCAAGTTCCTGAATATCTAATTCAGTAAAATTAAGAATCACCCTGTCAGCGTGTTGAAGCCTGTCCGAATGATGGGTAGAAGCCACGGCAATTACCTTCATTCCGGCTTTCTTAGCGGCCTCAATGCCATAAAATGAATCTTCAAAGACAATGGACCTGGAAGAATTAACATTCAACTTATGGGCTGTCAAAATGAATATTTCCGGATCAGGCTTCCCATTTGAAATTTGTGTTTCATCTGTTATCACCTGAAAATAGTCTCCAAGACGGGTTTTTTCCAGAACGAAGTCCACATTTCCGGGTGGAGCTGATGTAGCAAGTCCAATTTTATATCCATCTGCAGAAGCTGCATCAAGTAGTTCTTTCAATCCTTCAATTGGCTCTATGTGCGGAGAATATAATTCTCTGTACATTTCCTCCTTCTGATTCGCAAATTCTTTTATTTCATGCTCTGTCAATTGCCTGTTGAAAAAATTGATGAGTATGGATTCGTTCGTACTGCCAAACCAGCTTTTCACTTCTTCAAAGCTTAAGCTTTTCCCATGCTGGCGGGCAAATTTCAGCCACGCCAGATAGTGAAATCGATCATTATTAATTATCACACCATCCATATCAAAAATCAGAGCCTTCTTTCTTCCTTTATTTGTCATTATTGATTGTGATTTGTTAATTATTATTATTTCTGGCCAGCTTTAAAAATACGGTATTGATATCCTTAGCCTCATATTTCCTCTTCAATTCTGCAGGTGAATCCAAAGCGGCAATTTTTCCTTCTGTCATTATCGAAACCCGGTCGCAGTATTCAGCTTCATCCATATAATGCGTGGTCACAAATATGGTGATCCCCTGGTCGGCCGATTCATGAATAAGTTCCCAGAATTGTCTGCGTGTTACAGGATCCACACCTCCAGTGGGTTCATCCAAAAACACGATAGAAGGATTATGAAAGACAGCTACCGAAAATGCTAATTTTTGTTTCCATCCCAGGGGTATATCTTTTATGAGCCTGTTTTTATGTTCAAGAAATCCGAGTTTTTCAAGTAATTGTTCAGCTCTTCTTTTAATCTCGCTTCTTTTCATACCATAAATCCCTGCATAAAACCTGATATTCTCTGCAACAGTAAGATCCTGGTAAAGAGAAAACTTTTGACTCATATACCCAATGCGGTTTTTAATCCGGTTTCTATCATGGTAAACACTCAGTCCATCCACATAAATTTCACCTGAAGTCGGATAACTCAATCCACATAAAATTTTTATTGCAGTGGTTTTCCCGGCACCGTTAGCACCCAGGAATCCAAATATTTCTCCCTTAGTAACCTCAAAGCTCAAGTGGTCATTTGCTGTGAATGAACCAAATTTTTTAACCAGGTCTTTTACCCTGATTATTATGTTTTCAGAATTTTCCATTATTTTTTCATCAATTCTATAAAGGTATCTTCAATTCCCGGAGCTATCTTTTGGCATTTGGTAATGGAGCTTAAGGACTGAATTTCAGATTCAAAATCCTCCTGCATCTCTTCGTGAATGCTGACATGGATATCCTGTCCAAATAACCATGCGGATTTGCACCACTTTTTCTCTCTAAAGGATTTCAGTAATGAATAATTTTCATGTTCAGAACTCACAGAATATAGAAGACTTTCAAAGCCGGAGGTAAGGTCATCAGGTTTGCTCACTGAAAGAAGATCCCCCTTCTGAATAAGCGCAACCCTGTCGCATTTAAGAGCTTCATCCATGTAGGGAGTGGAAACTATTACGGTAATTTCCTCTTTCCGTATGTGATGTAAGAGATCCCAGAACTCCTTGCGAGAAACCGCATCAACACCGGTTGTAGGTTCATCCAGTATTAGCAAACGGGGGCGGTGGATTAAGGCACATGACAGAGCGAGCTTCTGCTTCATACCCCCGGAAAGAGCACCGGCTTTTCTTTTCCTGAAAGGTTCTATTTGATGGTAAATATCCTTGATGAGATCATAATTATCCCTGACACGTGTCCCGAATACGGTGGAGTAAAACTTAAGATTTTCTTCCACGGTAAGATCATGATACAAAGAAAATCTTCCAGCCATGTACCCAATGAGCTTCCTTATTTCGCGATAATCTTTTACGACATTTAGATCACAAACCCTCACTTCACCTTGATCGGGAATAAGAAGACTGGCGATAATTCTGAAAAGACTGGTTTTACCCGCACCATCAGGGCCAATCAATCCGAATATTTCAGATGCTTCGACAGAAAACGTAATATTGTCAAGGGCTCTGAGCTCTCCAAAGCTCTTATAAACCGATTTTATATCTATTATACTCATTGGGTATTCGATATTAGCTGTATTTCACCCGGCATGCCAATTTTTATCCTTCCGTCATTGGGAACGCTCACCTTCACTGCATATACCAGATTAACGCGGTTTTCACGGGTCTGGATAATCTTGGGCGTAAATTCTGCCCTGGGCGAAATCCATGAAATTTTACCTTCAGTAGATTCCAGACCCTCCGGACCGTCAAATAGTACCCTGACTTTATCATTTAATTTTATGGAACTCAACTGATCCCCCTCAATGAATACCCGTAATATCAATTCTTTTAAATTCGCCAATTTAGCTACAGGCCTGCCGGTAACAGCCATCTCACCCCCATTTAAAAAGATCTCCAATATCTGTCCATCGATAGGTGCAGCTATAAAGGAACGATGGATTTGATCTTCAATCTGCCTGAGCTGTGCATCTTTAGCGTCCCTTTCAGCATAAACGGATAGTTTTCGGGTTTTGAGACTGTTAAGCTGTGCCCGGGCCAGCTCCAGCCTGCCCTCTATGTCATCAACCTGGCTGGTAGTAGCAGCATTCTCGAGGAAAAGGCTGCCAAACCTTTTTAGTTCTCTTTCCAGATAGGAAATATTCACCTCCTGGACACGGATCTCTGCTTCGAGCTGTGGGAGAGTGGCCAAAACAGCTTTTCTTGAAGCCAAAACCTGCTGTTTTTGCAAATGATACTGAGATGTATCAATTAAGGCTATCCGGCTGTCTTTTCTGATCTCATCTCCCTGATTTACATCCAGGTGAATGATCAAGCCGCTTGTCTCCGAAGGAATCAGTAAATCATTTGATTCGAAATTTCCATATGCGAAAGATTCTTTTTCTTCTTCTCCACAAGAAGAAACCATAAGCAAAAGCCCTAAAAAAAACGACCCTGTCAAGTATTTCATTTTTCTATATTTTTTAAATTCTCTTCAAACCTGCTCAAATCATAAACCTGTATGGTACTGGAATTTTCACAGGAAAGACAGGTAATCCGATTTGATTGAATAAGACCTGTTTAGTCATACCTAAGGCCATGCACTGCAATAGAAAATTCCAATTATTCAAAAATCAGATCTCCAGAGATTAACCTGTACTTTGCAATGGCCTGCTGATGTAAAATTTTTTCCGTTTTTAATCGTATTTTCATTATCTTTTCCTGATTTAAAACCTTAAGATAATCAATTGTTTTAATCGTACCATTATCCAATTGATCCCGATAAGTTTCTGATATCTTTTTTCTTAATTCAAGAATTTTAGTGTAATTATTTATATTCCTGCGATGCTCTTCAATTTCAGTTTTCTGACTTATCCGGGCTCTTTCGATATTTTCTTCGAGTGCTTTTTTTTCATTTCGAAGCAAATCTACCTCGTTGTTAAGATTACCTTTTTCTCTTTTTGTTTTGCTCCAATCCCATATTTGCCATTGAAGTCCAAATCCTACCAGATAGTAGCTGTCAAATTCATCATTTAACATATTCAGTCCTGGTTTTCCATAACCGGCCTGCCCGAATGCAAAAGCAACAGGACGACGAGACACATTGAGTAGTTCGGCAGACTTTCTGGTGACTTCCATATGCTGTTCGACCAATTTCAACTCTTTTCTTTTCACTTCCATTTCTCTTTGCCCGAATTCGGTATTCTCAAGTCTGATATCCCTGGAAATATCCATCCCAGTTAGTGAACTTAACAATTTAAGCAGGCTGTTTATTTTTTTTCGGGTATTGTCAATTTCCTGGGTGATATCCAGGAATTCAACCACAACAAGATCTATATCAGATTTCAAGGCAATCCCATTAGCTACTGAAGCTCTTACTACTTTCTCATGTTCCTGAAGCTGATGGCGGGTAATATTCATGATTTCAGTTTGCTCCTGCAGTTTTAGAATGTTGTAGTAGAGTTCAATAATATCAGACCGGATATTTTCTATTTCATTTTCAGTTTCGGTAATTTTAATGCCGGAAGATAGTTCTTCAAGCGCTTTCTTCTTCTTTGTTTGGCCTCCATCATATAGGGTTTGGCGTATATCCAGATAAAGCTTATATTGATCTTTCGGGACTGAAGGAAATTCAAGTCCCTGCATCGGAGTTTCCAGATCAAACTCAATTACATCAGACTGGTAAGTTGCCTGACCTTTCACAGTAAAATCCGGATACCAGGATGAAGTATAATTTTCTAATTTATTCTCTGTTATCCGTTTTATTAACGCCATATTCTGCGATCTCGGATGATTGGCAATTGCGCTATCAATGCACATTTCAAGGCTTAGCTGAGCTTTTAAAGAAGAAAATGAAACCCATCCTATTAAGGATACAAAAAATATAATTCTCATGGCTCGATAATAATGGATGTTAAAAATGATTTTTTTATGAATTCCTTTCTTTGCTCGATAAAACGGATAAATTCCTTTTCATCCTGTCCAAGGATGAGTGGCTTGATAATTGGTTTGGCAGCAAAAGGGAAGATAATTAAAGAGAGAAGACTTACCAGAAGTTGTCTGGGATCCGATTTTATGACGTGTCCCCGCTCCATTTCTTTTTCTATCTGACGAATGGTTAATTCCGGATCAATTCCTTTGGATTGTATGGTCTCCACCAATTTTTCAGGATTATGGGCCAGCTCGTGAAGGATAAAAATAGGCGTAAGAGGACTGTCAACTAAAATGGTGGTGTACCGGTCGATGAATCGCTCAAATTTTATTTTCAGAGGCTCTTCTGAAGTCATTAACTGAGCAATTTCGGGAATAAATCGAAGAAATACTTTTTCGAATATGAGATCGAATAACTTTTCCTTGCTTCTGAAATAATAATTCAATAAGGTACGGGTTATACCTGCTTCATTTGCTATATCCTGCATCGATGTTCCAGTTCTACCCTTCTCAACGAATACGGTTGTGGCAGCTTCAATTATCCGGTTTTCCGTTTCAGTGGAATATTCGGTTTCCATAACTTACTTTTAAGTTTGACATAAATGTTAAACAACTTTGTAAATGTACAAAAAAAACCCATGTCACCATATTTTTCAGGAATAGAATAAATCGTTTTGTTCTAATTTTTTTCTGAATTTTTGCTGTATTTTTGCTGGAAATAAAAGCCGTTTGACCATGAAATTCAAAATAGGCATATTACTGATCATCAGCCTGCAGATGCCTGCCTGCGCTCAAAAAATGATTCCTGAGATAAAGGTAGATGAAGTTTCTTCTCATATCCGTTACCTGGCTTCTGACAGTTTAGAAGGAAGATATCCGGGAACTTTGGGCGATTCTCTGAGCCTTAATTACATCAGGAATGAATTTAAGAAATCGGGATTAAGGGGTTTCCGTCAGGACTACCTGCAGCCTTTTACCTTTCTCTCGGGCATTTCACCTTCAGATGAAAACACTTTAATTTTTGATGATTTTCATTTTGTGCAGGGTAAAGACTTTTATCCTATGAGCTTTTCTTCAGAAGGTTCATTAGAGGCAAACCTGGTCTTTTGTGGTTATGGATTTAATTTCAAAACGGAGAAGATCTCGCATAATGATTATGATACGGTCGAAGCTGAAGGTAAGTGGGCCCTGATCTTAAGAGGCTCTCCCGAGGATCATGAGGACTATTTAGAGAGGAGCAGTGACCGGGATAAAGCCTTGCTTGCCCAGGAAATGGGTGCCAGAGGAGTTTTACTTGTATCAGGCCCTGAATTTTTGCCCCTTGATGAACTGGATACATCAATTGAAAGAGAACCTGAAATAGACATTCCTGTCATTCAGGTGACAAGACTACTGGCAAATAAACTTCTGAAGCATTCCGGATATACAATTGAAAATCTGGAAAAAGAATCAAAAAAGACCCTTCCGGCAAAAATCTCAAGTCCAAATAAGCTCAAAGCTGATCTTAAATTAAAAAAGGTATATACACCAACTGCGAATGTTGTGGCCTACCTGATGGGAAATGGTAAGGACAATAAGTGGATAGTTGTAGGGGCACATCATGATCATCTGGGAATGGGAGGACCGGTGAATTCTTCCCGTACTCCGGATACCTTTGCGGTTCATAACGGCGCTGATGATAATGCATCGGGTGTTGCCGCGATGTTGGAACTCGCAGAATTCTTTTCTTTCAACAAAGATAAGGTTGGTGTAAATATTATTTTCGTGAGTTTTGGAGCCGAAGAAAAAGGATTAGTGGGTTCCAGGTATTTTGTTGAAAACCCGCCGGTTGAGCTGGATGAAATATCGCTTATGATCAATATGGATATGCTCGGTCGGATGAATAAAGATTCCACACTTCAGGTTGGTGGCGTAGGAACTTTTCATGGGAGTAAAGATATTCTAGACCAAATCAATAAGGATTATAAGCTCCGTCTTTCTTTCTCAGAGGCAGGATACGGACCTTCCGATCATGCTTCTTTTTATGCCGAAAATATACCGGTACTTTTCTTTTCTACCGGTGCGCATTCTGATTATCACACTCCCTTTGACGATCCAGATTCTTTGAATTATGAAGGATTAGTGACTGGCACGCGCTTCATAGCCGAAGCAGTTAGTCAAATTAGCAAATCTGAGAGTCCGGTGATTTTTCAGGAAGCCGGTCCAAAGCAGCGCAGTTCAAGAAATTTCCGGAATATGGTAACTCTTGGAATTATGCCCGATGTTTCCGGCTCCGAAGAGGATGGAATGAAAGTTTTGGCCGTTAGCGATGGAAAGCCTGCCGATCTTGGGGGCATGAAAAAAGGAGATCGGATAACAGCAATTGAAGGAGAAAATATAGATAATGTATATGATTATATGTATAGGCTAAAACAATTAAAAACCGGCCAGCAAATCGTGGTTACCATTATAAGAGGTAATGAAACTATCGACTTATTAATTCAATTATAAGCCCAAAATGAAAATAGTTTATAAAAAAATTCTTTTCTGGATCATTGCCCTTATTCTTACCGCTGCTATAGCTGTTTATCAAAGGATGACGGGTCCGACCCATCCGGAATCATTTAAATTTCAGGTCCATGACAAAGAGTATAAAATCCGTCTTCCGAGAAGCCAGAATGGCACATCCGATGCCATGATCAGGCTGAATATTCAAGATGCGGGAATTGGAGGAGAATTATATTTTCGCCGGTTGAATACCGAAGAGCCTTGGGATACCATAAATTTCCACAGGGAAAACCAGGAACTTGTTGCCTGGCTTCCCGGTCAGCCCCCTGCCGGCAAGCTTGAATATGGTATTAAACTCAGGGATAAAAATGGCGAGATACTCTTTCAAACCCCGGAGAATATTATAATCCGTTTTAAAGATGTTGTTCCGGGCTTTGCCTTACTCCCTCATGTATTGTTCATTTTTACCGCTATGCTCTTATCGAATCTTACTGGTCTCCTGGCCGTTGCCAATCTTCCTTCCTATAAATTATATACTTTTCTTACCTTACTATTCTTTCTTTTTGGAGGTATGATCATGGGGCCGGTGGTTCAGAAATATGCTTTTGGTGAATACTGGACCGGCTTCCCTTTTGGAAAAGACCTTACCGATAATAAAGCACTTCTTGCTTTTATATTCTGGATTATCGCATGGTTGGGAAACCGAAAAAATAAACAGAGAAGGTATTTGGTTATCATTGCTGCGATCATCAACCTGGTAATATCTTTAATTCCACATAGTTTAATGGGCTCCGAGCTTGATTATGCTTCCGGGGAAATCAAAACCGGAATGCTTATTCATCATATCTGGCGCCTATAATAAAACCCACAGATTTAAGGCTGCGGGTTTTATTGGATAAAATCCTTCTTTAGTTGTCTTCGTTATCCTCGTCTTCTTCTTCAGCAGGTTCCATTTCTTCTTCTGCGGGTTCCATTTCTTCTTCTGCAGGAGTTGCCTCTTCCGTTTTTTCAGCATCTTCAGCAGCATCCTGTTTACATGAGGAAAAGCTTAATACTCCAAAAAATGCAAACATAATTAAAAAAATTCCGATTCTTTTCATAGTCATAGTTTTTCAGGTTAAAGGGAAAGGGAGAGGTAAATTATTAAAAAATAAAAAAATAACAAAGCAATGCGCTAAATTTTTGATAAATAGATAATTTAATGTCGTTCCATTTTTATTACATTTAAAATATAAATATGCATTTTTATGCAGCGCAGGGAAAAATAATACGTCATTCAAATGAACGCAAAAAAGAAAAACTACTCAGACATCCATAAAAACCTTATAGAAGATTGTAAAAAAGGAAGTAGAAAAGCGCAATATGAAATATACAGGCTATATTATAAAGCCATGTTTAACGCTAGTTTACGAATTGTAGGCAAAAGTGACGAAGCAGAGGATATCATGCAGGATTCTTTTTTAAAGGCCTTCAGAAATCTGGAGGGGTATCGCGGAGAAGTAAGTTTTGGAGCATGGTTGAAAAAAATTGTGATAAATCGTTCTTTGGATTATGTAAGAAAGAAAAAATGGGTTATGGAAGACATTGCCGATCATGAGGATGAGCTATCAGAGAGTGAGGACATAGAGGTTTATGAGAATATTTCCACGCAGGTGATTATCGACGAAATCCAAAAACTTCCTCATGGATACAGGTTAGTCTTGACACTTTATCTTCTGGAAGGTTACGATCATGAAGAAATCTCCGAAATTATGAAAATCACACCCTCTACCTCCAGATCGCAATATGCAAGGGCACGCGAAAAACTGGCACAAAACCTAAAAAAGAGATATAATGAAAAAAATTGAAAGAATTATTAAAGAAAGAAAGGAGGAATTTGATTACGCGGAACCTTCTGCAGGACATTTTGAAAGTTTTAAAAGAAAACTTCCAAACGACACTATGCGAAATTTCTTCATTCTCAGGATTGCAGCCATTGTGCTGGTGGCACTTTTTGCCACTACAGCAATGTGGGTTTATTTGAACCTGGCCACGGAAAATAACATAATCGTCTTTTCTCCCGAAGTACAGGAAACCATATATTATTATAATTCACTTAACTGGGAGATAGAAAACCAGATCATGGAAATGCCTATGCAAGATAACCGGGAAAAGAGGAAAATTCAACAGGACCTGAAAGATTATGAGGAACATTATAACCTGCTCCTGAACGATCTTCTCAAGTTCCCTAACGATGAAAGAGTAATAAATGCCATGATAGAATATCACAGATCGAAAAAGGAGATGTTGGAACATATACTGGATCAGTTAGATCAGAAAAAACAAATATAAAAACCCCATTATAAAAAACACAAAAATGAAAAAGCGTATTATCTACAGCATGATTATCTTATTGTGTCTGTCAGCAGAATTAAGAGCTCAGAGAACGGAAAAAAATATAGAAGAAAGTTTCTCTGTAAACGCTGAAACTATTCTGGATATTGACAGTAAGTTTGGAGAAGTCAGGGTGCTGGAATGGAATGAAGACCGTGTTGAAGTTAAAGCAGATATCTGGGTGGAGAGCAATAACAAAGAAACTGCAGAAAAACTTCTCGCCGAGCTGGATGCAAAGATAAGCAAAACGGATAACCGGATCATTGTGGAGTCAATTTTACCTCCCAGATTAACGACGAATAAAAAAACACAGTTTAGGATTGATTTTGAAATCCTTGCACCAGCCAGCATCGATCTTGAACTTTCAAGTAAATATGGATCTGCTTATCTGGAAAAAATATCAGGGCATGCAGATATTTCAATTGCCTATGGCAACTTAAAAATTCGAGAACTTCACCGGGAAAATGAAAAGCCCCTGAATTCTATTGACCTTGCTTATTCTTCCGGCAATATTGAAGAAGCAGGCTGGCTTAAAATGGATCTTGCTTATTCCAAGCTCTCCATGAGTGAAGCCCATGCCCTGATGGCAATATCCAGGTATTCGAGTCTGTCGGTCGACGAAACAAGCTCTGTCGTAATCGACTCAAAATATGATACTTATTCCCTTGGAGAACTTAATAATTTCTTGGGGGAAATGAAATTTGGAAACCTGAAAATTGGAGAAGTGAGGAAACAATTTGACATTGAAAGTGGATACACCTCTGTGGGCGTTGAAGAAATCACGGAGAGTTTTGAATCCGTCAAGATTGATAATAACAGGGGTGGATATAAACTGGGATTAAGTGAAAATGCATCATTTACCCTGAATGGTTATGCCTCAAGAGGTGATATAGTGGTTGAAGGTATGCAGGGATTAAATAAGAAAACAGAAAATTCCGACAAATATGTTGAAGGAAGCTATGGCAATAACCCCAAATCAAAAATTGAAATTGATGTAAAGAATGGAAGTGTAAAAATACACCTGAAATAAGAATTGGCATGACCTGAACAGATAGCCCGGGAAACCAGCTCTCCCGGGGTATCAATCGATCTTAAAAGCTTAACATACCTTACTTCTATCCGGCCTCATCTTTTCTTTTTAAACCGGGATATTCGTTTTTCCTCTGTTTTTGGTTTTCAAGGTTCATCAAAGATTTTTACAAAAAGCTCCCCTTTTGAATTTCCATAGGCCCTGAACATTCCGGAAGTATTAAATTCCATGGCATATTCTCCATACCTGTCCAGACAAACAACCCCACCATCCCCTCCAACAGGTTTCAGTTGCTCATGGATAACTGTCTTTGCAGCCTCCTGCACAGTCATTCCTTTATATTTCATCAGGGCTGATATTTCATGTCCGACCACATAACGGATAAAATATTCTCCATGGCCTGTTGCAGACACTCCGCAAGTAGCGTTGTTGGCATAATTCCCGGCTCCAATAACAGGAGAATCTCCAATCCTGCCGAATTTCTTGTTTGTTCTGCCTCCTGTGGAGGTTCCTGCACACAGATTACCTGATTTATCGAGAGCAACACAGCCCACCGTTCCCATCTTTCTAAGTTTCAAACTATCCGCATTTACCCCTTCTTTTTCAAGAGAACGCAGCAAAGATTCAAATCTGCTTACACTAAAAAAATAATCAGGTGATACGATTTGAAGTCCTTTTTCCTTTGCGAATTTTTCGGCACCCTCGCAGGCAAGCAGAACATGTTCAGATTCTTCCATCACTTTGCGTGCTGCAGAAATCGGATTTTTCACAGATCTTACACCGGCAACGGCACCTGCATTTAGGTTCGCTCCGTCCATAATTGAGGCATCGAGTTCATTTTTGCCTTCATGAGTAAATACGGCACCTTTACCGGCATTAAAAAGGGGTGAATCTTCGAGCATCCGGATCACATTTTCGACCGCATCCAGGGAGCTGCCGTCATTTTCGAGAATTTGCAAACCTCTCTCCATTGCCTTGTTAAGCACATCTTTGTATTCATTCTGTTTATCTACGGGTAAATATTCCGGTGTTATATTACCGGCTCCGCCATGAATAACAATGGCATACTCAAGAGGAACTTCCTGATTATTGCAGGAATTTATCCATCCAGCCAGGAATAACAGGATAGGTAACCATCTGAATCTTTTCATATTAACTGTTATTATTAATTCACTGAAGGGATCTTTTACAAAACAATCCCTTTTATTCTAATAAAGATACCTTAGCCATAATATAAATACTGTGACAATCATATAGATAAGGGTCAGAGGCCCCCCAACTCTCATAAAATCCTTAAACTTATACCCTCCGGGGCCAAATACCATAAGGTTAGTCTGAAACCCGATCGGGGTCATAAAATTCGCAGCAGAGGCAAAAGCAACGACCAAGACAAAAGGCATGGGGTTAAGATCCAGATTTGCTGCCATGGTCAGAGATATTGGGAAAATAATGGCAGCAGCAGCCTTACTGGTAATGTATGCCGCAAGTATACTGGTAATAAAAAATATCCCAAACAGTATTCCAAGGGTACCCAGGGGTAAAAACAAGGATAGAATGGATTCAGCCAGTAAATCGGCAGCTCCCGATTTAATCATGGCCGTACCCAGAGCCAGCGACATAACGATGATAATGGCCAGATTGTAATCGATGCTTTTTGAAAGGTCTTTCGGGTTGGTGATCTTCAAGGAAAGTGAAGCAATGATAACAACCAGTAATCCCATAAAAAGTCTTATTACACCCAATGCTGATAGAATAATCGACAGAAAGAGTCCACCAAGCAAAACTGCCGTCTTATACCATTCAAGTTTCACAAAACCCCTTACCCGCGAAATAAAATAAAAATCCATCGTATTTTCTGATCGTACAAGAAAGTCCTCACCGGTAAACAGCAGAATAACATCACCAGCCCTTAACATAATAGAGCTGAGTTTTTCCTGCAGCATGACCCCATTCCGATGAACCGCTATCACAGCAGCATCATATTTACTCCTGAAATTCACCGTTTTGATGGTTTTACCTATGAGGGATGAATTCTGGCTGATGACTATCTCTACAATCTCTGTTTTTTTCCGTTTCGACATCATGCCTACTTCAGGAATTTGCAATCCTGATTTTTTTTCGATCATTTCTGCAATGGCATTGGTATCTCCCGAAAAAACGAGAATATCTTCTTCAGCTAAGACAAAGTTTTCTGAAAAACTCAGGATCTTAATCTCATCACGGATAATCTCAACAAGGGTAAAAGATTTTGTCGAGGAAAAACTCGCTTCTTTTATGGATTTTCCGGCAAGATGGGATCCGGACCGGACTTTCGCTTCAACGATATATTCCCTTGCAAGTGCTCCGTGGCTTTGATCTTCTTTTCTGCGATCAGGTAAGAGTTGATCCCCAAAAATCCAGAAATAGAAAAAGCCGAAAACCATCATAGGAAAACCTACCAGGGAGAAGTCAAATATCTTCAGGGGTTCCAGAGAAGTGAAAACGATCTGATCTTCCACAAGCCCATTAACAATCAGATTTGTTGATGTTCCTATAAGAGTGGCACACCCACCCAAAATAGCAGCAAAAGACAAAGGCATCAGGAATTTTGAAGGGGCGATATTATTTCGTTTGCACCAGCTGTTTACATAAGGCATCATTACGGCTACCAGCGGTGTATTATTCAGGAATGCAGAAAACGAACTCATGATAATAACCATCCGATTCATGAATCCTTTGTAAGATTTTGCATTTCTGAAGATCCGGTCAAAAATTACTTCAACTACTGCGGTTTGCCGAATAATATCTCCGATAAGAAGCAACATGATTACCACAGCAATCTGCTCATTTGCAAATCCACTAAGTATTTCTGAGGGCGCAAGAATACCGGCAAAACCAAAAATACTGATCGCAATAACAAAGGTAAAGGCAGGTCCAACAACTCCCCAATAAAGAGAGATCAGGATAAAGAGAATTACTATGAAAACAAGGATGAGGTCGAAACTAAACATATCCCGCTATTGAGGGCTCCAAATTAATAGTTTTTTGGAGGATTACCTAATTTCAGGAATTAATCATTTTTCAAACCTTCCTTAAAAGGTAAAAAGGTCATAAAATCTATGTGGTGAACAATGTATGCTTCTGTGCTTCTTTTGATTTTATCCCCCTCTCCCGCGTGGGCAGCAATTATATGACAAACGGCAGGTGGCACCCCGCATTTTTCAGCAATACTGACACCCGAAAAGGGATGCCGCAGGTACTTCCCGTACATTCCCTGGACTACTTTACCATCTTTGAGCTCATATTCAAGCAATTTACCCACATCTGCCAGTATTGCACCCGAGATAAGGACATCCATATCAACCGGTAAATCTTTACCAAAAAATTCCTTCATTTTAAGTCCGGCTTCCCGGCAAATATGAACCACGGAGCGCTTATGAGCCATAAAACTAACACTTAAATCCTTTACCAGCAAAGTGAAAGGAATTGTTTTTAAATCTTCAATACTTAGAACGGATCTGTCCAGCGCCAGTTCCCATGTTTTGGCAACTTTCTCCCTGAGATCCTCATCCAGGATCCATTCAAGTTCAGGCCACAGGTCTTTGATCTCTTTTTTCATAAGCAAAGATTTAAAGTTTTTCGATGATAGCATCTGCCATTTGCCGGGTTGAAGCAGCTCCATGTTCAAGTATATTCTCCCTGCCCGGCAGTTTCATCATATCATAGGTCCTGATCTTTCCCTCGGCAATAACCTGTGCAATAGCCTTTCTAATTCTCTTCGCCGTTTGCTGTTCGTCAATGTGATCCAGCATTAAACAAGCAGACTCGACCATGGCAATGGGATTTACAATGGAAGTCTTGTAATCCGCATATTTTGGCGCAGAACCATGTGTGGGTTCAAAAACAGCAACCTGATCCCCGATATTGGCACTACAGGCAAAACCAAGTCCTCCGATAAGACCAGCAAAACCATCGGATACAATATCCCCAAACATATTCCCGGCTACGATTACACCATAATCTTCAGGATTTTTCGTAAGCCACATCATCTGAGCATCAATATTCGTATTCCACAATTCAATGGAAGGAAAGTACTTCGCTTGAATATCTTTTGCCATTTTATACATCATCCCTGAAGTTTCCCGGATTACGTTGGGTTTCTCGCATACAGTGACAGAGGTATAATTATATTTGACCGCATATTCGAAGGCAGCTTTAAGAATCCTTTTCGTGGCCTGACGGGTAAAGATCCGTGTAGAAACGGAAATATCTTCCTTACTTACATTGCCGAAGTTTTTAACAAACTTGGGATGAGTCATTAGTGCCTTATAGACCTGATCAGGAGGATCAGACCACTCGACACCTCCATAAAGACCTTCAGTATTTTGTCGGAAAATCACAACATCAATAGCCGGTTCTTCGATGGTATCATTTGCACCCCGACGAATGAAATTAAGCGGATTGCCTTTATAGGTTCTGCAGGGACGAATGCAGATATCAAGGTTAAAGTGTTGCCGGAGGCCTACAATAGGACTGGAATAAATAAAATTTTTATCCCTCAAGTCCGCATCCAGTTCTTCTTCTGCTGCATCTTTAGGTTTGGAGGTGATGGCTCCGAAAAGTCCAACTTTATGTTTTTCCAGAAGATCAATAGTTCGTTCTGGAAGAGGATTCCCTTCCTTCTTCCAAAATTCCCAGCCAATATCAGCTTCAACATATTCTGCCTCAAAACCAGCGGCATTAAGTACATTTATGGTTTCATCCAGAACAACCCGGCCAATACCGTCACCCGGCATGGAAACAATGGTTCTTTTGGTCATAGCTTAGTATTTAATTAGGTTAGTATTCTGATGATAAATTTTAAAAATACTAGAAATAAATCATTCCGATTCCCTGGAAAATCATGTTGTAGATACAATATTTTTTATAACATTTTAATTTGTGTATAATTATTCCTGCCAGGCATATTAAAATTCAATTTGCCTTATTATATTAGCGGGCTCAGGAGTTTAAATGAACTCAATTATTTATCAAATAACCGTTTAATGTCACAAATAAGGTCCCTTGAACCCTCCATTCTCTGGAAATACTTTGACGAAATATTAACTATCCCTCGTCCGTCTAAAAAAGAAGAAAAAATCAGAAATTTTCTTAAGGATTTTGCCAATGACCTTAAGCTCAATTACAAGGTCGATAAAGCCGGGAACCTTCTGATTTCCAAAGCGGCCTCAAAGGGTTTGGAAAACCGGAAGACAGTTATTCTTCAGAGCCATATGGACATGGTATGCGAAAAGAATACCGATGTTATTCATGATTTTTATAAAGACCCTATTGTTCCTATAATAAAAGGAGAATGGGTTAGTGCTGAGGGCACAACCCTCGGAGCTGATGATGGTATTGGTATTGCTAGTCAAATGGCTATTCTTGCCTCAGATAATATTGAGCATGGACCTCTGGAGTGTTTGTTTACAGTTGATGAAGAAACCGGACTTACCGGGGCAATGGCACTTGAATCCGAATTTTTAAAGGGTAGCATCCTTATCAATCTTGATTCGGAAGATGAAGGAGAGTTGTTTATCGGATGTGCCGGGGGAATTGATACTGTAGCCACATTTAAATATAAAACAAGAATATTCCCTGCTGGTCATATCGCAGCAAAAGTACAGGTCCTGGGATTGAAAGGCGGTCATTCGGGCGATGAAATCCATAAATCTCCAGGAGGAAATTCAAATAAGATACTAAATCGTTTTCTATGGAATGCAAGCAGAGAATATGGGATCAGGCTTTCATCTTTTGACGGGGGTAATCTGAGAAATGCGATACCACGTGAAGCTGAGGCCTTACTATCAGTCCCCTCAAAAAACTGGGAGAAATTTAAGAATTATTTCGAAGAATTCACCAAAATTATCACCAATGAACTTTACATTAGTGAACCGGACATCAGGTTCAATTTAACAAAAACCCGGGCTACTGAAGTTGTACTCACAAAAAAATCTCAATTCCGATTACTTTCCTCCCTCTATGCCTGCCCGCATGGGGTCATCAAATGGAGTGAAGAAGTTGAAGACATGGTAGAAACTTCCACAAACCTGGCTTCCGTAAAATTTAAAGATAACCGATGTATTGAAATAACAACCAGCCAGCGAAGCTCTGTTGAAAGTGCGAAAAAAGATATCTCAGACAGGGTAGCCGCTATATTTGAAGCCATGGGCGCAAAAGTTAGACATACCGACGGTTATCCTGGATGGAAGCCCAATCCGGATTCAGAGATCGTTAAAATTACTGCAGAAAGTTACAACATGCTTTTCAATGAATCACCGGTAATCAGAGCCATTCATGCCGGACTTGAATGTGGTCTGTTCCTGGATAAATACCCCAATCTGGATATGATCAGCTTTGGACCTACCATAAAAAGAGCTCATAGCCCGGATGAGAAAATTCACATCAAATCTACGGTAAAATACTGGAAACTTTTGCTCGAAGTACTCAGGCGGATACCGGAGCGAGGATAGAGATACCTCCAGCCTGTCAAAGAATCCTGCTTAAGATTACAAGATGTCAAAAAATCCGGATATTCCCACGGAAAATAAGATAACCGGAAGAATAAGATTGTCGCCAGGGAATTGCCTGTTATTCAGTCAACCTCCCTGAACTCCGATTTGGTTACTCCACATACAGGGCACTGCCAATCATCGGGTATATCGTCAAAAGGGGTTCCGGGTTCAATTCCGGAGTCAGGATCCCCAAGCTCCGGATCATATACATAACCACATACGGTACATTGATATTTTGTCATAGAAAAAAATTTTCCGACAAATATAACCTAAGATTAAGAATATCAAAACTTCTTTTACTTAAAGCCTGCCTGGAAAAAAAAATCATTGATGCTTCACCTTTTTGACCACATCCAGTAATGTTCCATCCACCCACTTGATGCCGGCAACAATCTGTTCATCTGGTACAGGGTTTTCCGGTTTACCACAGATTTTCAAAGCTTCTTCATAAAGATCCTCTATGGTCCGGATAGTCAGGTCACTATTTTTCGTCCTATCGATCAAATCCTTCCTTTTAGGATTAATAGCAATTCCCCTTTCTGTAACAATTACGTCAATCAGCTCTCCCGGACCACATAGGGTGGTAACCTTTTCCCGAATAATAGGAATACGATCTCTGAACAGCGGAAGCGGGAGTATTACGGTCTTTGAAAACAGACAATTTTGCCAACCTCCTATTCCGTGAAGTAAATACCCATCGGAATGCGTTACTACATTAGCGTTGAAATTAAGGTCTACCTCAGTAGCTCCAAGGATAACAACATCCACGAAAGAGGCAAAATTTCCTTTACCATGATAATTATAACTGGTAAAAGGGCTTGTCCGGATATGATGGGGATTTTCTTTCATGGAACGAACTCCTTCCAGATCAAATGTCTGGCCGTCCAATATATAATCCACAAGACCGTCTTCGAGCATTGAAACCAGGAACTTATTGCTTCCACCGCGCGCAAATTTTGCTTTTATGTTTTTTTTCATCATGATTTTCCTGAAAAATTCACTGACGGCTAGGGAAGTTCCCCCTGCTCCGGATTGAAAAGAGAATCCTTCCTGCAGGATACCCGTTTGTTCACAAAAACGGGCAGTCATTTCCGCGAGGAGTAAACGGTCGGGAGATTTTGTGACTTGGGTAGTTCCGGAAATAATTTTCGAAGGATCACCCAGTTTCTCAACTTCCACCACATAATCCACATGGTTACCCTGTATTTGCCAGGGAACACATGGGAAGGGTACGAGGTTGTCCGTGGCCACAACAACCTTATTTGCATATATGGAATCTGCCAGGGCAAATCCCAGCAAACCACAGGCTGACTGCCCATAGAGACCATTTGCATTTCCAAAGGGATCAGCTGATGGTGCTCCAATAATGGCTATATCTATTTTCACCTCCCCATCCTGAATGGCTTGATACCTTCCGCCGTGTGATCTAAGCATCCCCTGTCCTTTCATTTTTCCTTCTGAGACAAATTTACCAAGCGGTCCGTTCAAGCTTCCTTCAATCCGTTGTATAGTGCCATCCTCAAGATAAGGAATAAGGTGCTGATGGCAGGGAAAGGAAGCAGAAGGAAACCAAACAAGATCTTTAATCCCCATTTCATGAGCCAGGTCAAAAATCATATTCGCCAGATAATCTCCGTTACGAAAATGATGATGGGTAGATATGGTTATCCCGTCTTTCAATCCCGATCTTTCAAGTGCCTCCCGCAGACTTTTCAGCAACTTATTTCCATCAGAGGGATAGTCTGAATAGCTCGGTATCAGCGGCGCATGCATTTGGCCTTCGGGCTGATGTTTTCCGATTCCTTTGTAAGGTATCTGCCTCTGACCATTGAGGGAATCCGGGACCCACCTCCCGGCAGCATTTACATGAAAATTAACCGACATGTTCATCCCTCCAACTTTTATCGATGATATTTAATTTTAAAGCCAGGTCGATGACCCTCGTGGCTCGTTTTACAACAGGGGGATCAATCATTTTTGACCCCAGTGAAACCACGCCTTTACCTTCTTTCTGAGCCTGGATAAAAACACTCACGATCTTTTTGGCTTTTTCAATCTCTTCAGGTTCAGGGGCAAAGCTCTCATGAATCACTTTTATCTGTCGTGGATGAATGCAACCCATACCTTCAAACCCCAGGTTTTTGGATTCTTTCACCGTTTTTCTCAGGCCTACCTCATCATCCACATCCGAAAACACTGAATCAATAGCTTGTATCCGGGCAGCTTTGCAGGCATTTACTATTCTCGAACGTGCATAAAAGGACTCTCTTCCCTCTGGTGTTCTCATAGTGCCTATATCAGCAGTATAGTCTTCAAGTCCTATTGCCAGGGCTACAACCAAATTTGATGATGCCGCAATTTCATAAGCTTTCTCTACACCAAGCGCACTTTCAATGATGGGCATTAGGTAAATCTCATTATTGATCTGATGTTGTTGTTTTATTTTTTCTATCTCCTCCAGGGTAGCCAGAACCTGTTCGCCAGCTTCGCATTTGGGGAGAAGAAGAACATGGACATTATGCGGTACAGTAAAGGCAAGGTCATCGAGCCCGGCTGGAAACTGATTGATTCTTACCATTCTTTCTGCTCCATAGAAATTGACTCCTCTAAGCACATTTCTGACCAGATGTCTGGCCTCATGTTTCTTATCAAAAGCTACTGAATCTTCCAGGTCAAGAATGATTCCGTTGGGATGATGGATACCCGCATTGATCATCATGGATGGGGTATTCCCCGGAAGATATAATCTTGAAAAGCGAAACCGCTCTTTTTGTGATGGGTAATTATTTTCAGTGATCATTTCCGTTAGGTACTCCGGAATATCCGGTATTAATGACCGAACTGCAGCTTCTACCCTGGCAGTAATGACAAGATCCAGGGGGCCTGACTCTTCTATCGAAATATCTGCGTGGTTAATATTGAAGAATAAGAACATATCCCTGACCAGTTCATCAATACTTTTTTGATACAGCATTCCAAGCTTGCCGGTGATATCTACATTCAATCCTCCGGCTTTTTTAAGTTTAAGGTTGACAAAACAATCGGATCGGACTTTATCCCCTTTGTTTCCCGCAGTTATGGTTTCAGGCATAATGAGATATTTTATAGCAAATGTAATGAATGTGAGATGAGCTGAATTTAAAGGAATATATGTTTAATAATAGGATTAATCGCTTTTATTATTCATTTTATTCATCTGAACCTTATGATTCATAAAAAAATGATTAACCAGGGATAAAAACATCCTGGAGGATTCCTGAGAAAAGATGAGCAGGGTAACAAATTGAACGGAAATATTTTTTTAATCTATTAAGCATCTTTTTTAACAAAATGCCGTATAATGATTCTGACATTCAGCCGTTATACAATTGGAGAATGACTTATAATACACATAAACACCTGAAAAGATCACAAAAAGATGAAAAGAAAAAATATCCTGACTGTCTTCTTTATCATACTTTTCACCTCTACAGCTTTTAACACTTTGTACGGACAGAATGATAAGTTACAGGAGATTCTTGATTCCGCTAAAATTGAGGAACAGTTTAATTATATTTATGAAAGAAGCAGCAGATATGAAGAATACAAGGTAATACGCGAAAACTGGTTGATCAGATACCGACAAAGCTTAAACGATACCCTCAATAAGTTAAGAAATGAATTGTCGGATAATGAAACATTAATCGCATCCAAAAATGAGGAAGTTCAATCTTTGAAGAATACCCTGGAAAACACGGAGGAACAGCTAAAGACCGCAATAAAAGAAAAAAACAGTCTAAAATTACTGGGTATTAAGATGGATAAAATCCTATATAATCTCATTATGTGGATCATAATAGCTGGGCTTGCTGCACTTCTGGTCATTGTTTTTCTGATGTACAGAAGAAACCATGCTGTTACCCGGGATGCTACCTCAAAATACGACAAACTTCAAAAAGAACATGAAGAATACCGTAATAATTCAAGGCTGAAGATCGAAAAACTGAAAAGGGAACACCTTGATGAGATATTAAAACTCAAAGGGAATAAATAAATCCAGTATTATTTTTCAGAGCCTTTACCTGCATTAGTTATCTCAATACATAACTAATGCTACCGATATGCACTCATTCTTTTCCTTTGCCCGTTTATTGTCTTTTCCAAGTATCATAAACTATAAACCCTTAAACCCTTCAACCATAAAAGGTAAACGGTAAAAGGCAAACAGTTGGACCATTACACAAACCCTGTCAACCTTTAAATAAATAAACCTTAAACATCCCCTACGATTTTCCCAGTTGTTTTCCGCCAAATATTCCCCATCCCCCGCTACCAAGCAAGAATCCGAAAGAATACCATGCTCCGTTATTATTCACGGCAAAAACGCTTACTTCCTCATTGAAAAGCATGGCAATCAGATCAATAGGCGCAATAATCCCATGCCAGAGACCATTCCAGAATCCGTATGTTTTACCCTCTAGACATGCCTTTACATTTTCTGTATTTTCGCATCCGGCTAAAAGAAAAGTCAAGAATGACAAGAAGAAAAACACCAGGAATGGAGAAGAGATCTTTTTTTGTTTCATGATGAATTTTAATTAGGTGATTATCAGGAAATTAAAATAAGAAACTTAGCATAATACCGGCTGCCACTGCCGAACCTATCACACCGGATACATTGGGTGCCATGGCATGCATCAGCAGATGATTGGATGGATCCTCTTTTAATCCAAAATTTTGAACCACACGTGCACTGTCGGGTACAGCAGAAACTCCGGCAGCGCCTATAAGGGGATTGAGTTTATTCTCCGGGGAAGAGAACAGGTTCATGACTTTGGCAAATATTATTCCTCCAGCCGTAGCTACCATAAATGAAAGTGCACCCAATCCGAAAATAATTAAGGAATCTGAGGTAAGGAAAACATCTGCCTGAGTTGAGGCTCCCACAGTCAGCCCCAATAAGATT
Organism: uncultured Bacteroidaceae bacterium; assembly: GCA_964595055.1. Taxonomy (GTDB): domain Bacteria; phylum Bacteroidota; class Bacteroidia; order Bacteroidales; genus CAYRTD01. The sequence continues at coordinate 25,538 of CAZQOV010000013.1, forward strand.
GTGACAATGTCGATCATTGAAGTCCGGGCAGTTTCAGCGAGTCGACGGGTTACTCCAGACTCTTTCAACAGGTTGCCAAAGAACAACATTCCAAGAAGCGGCAGGGAACTAGGCGAAATGAATGCCGTCAAAATCAATCCGACGATGGGGAAAAGAATTTTTTCCTGCTTACTCACTGCGCGGGGTGGTCTCATTTTAATTCTGCGCTCATTTTTATTGGTAAGCAGACGCATAATAGGAGGTTGAATAACAGGCACAAGAGCCATATAGGAATATGCTGCAATAGCAATCGGCCCAATGAGATTTTTCACATAAATATCAGAGCCATCAGGGGCAGTCCCAATTACTGTCTCACCTGCAGCAAGTTTGGAAGAAAGAAAAATTGCCGTAGGGCCATCTGCACCTCCTATAATTCCAATGGCTCCTGCTTCACGTGGATGAAAGCCAAGGTACAGTGCTCCCAGGAAAGTAAGGAAAATCCCGACCTGAGCAGCCGCTCCCAATAACATAAGCCTGGGTTTGGAAATTAAAGACGAAAAATCGGTCATGGCTCCAATTCCCAGAAATATCAAGGGAGGGTATATTCCTTTAACCACCCCGAAATAAAGATAATTTAATACACTACCATCCTGATAAATTCCCAGTTGAAGATTAATATCCTCCCCCTGCAGAAAGGGGATATTCCCGATTATTATCCCGGTCCCGATTGGAATTAGCAATAAAGGTTCATAATCATAACGTATAGCCAGAAAAATAAAAAACAATCCCACAAGAATCATAAGTATATGTCCGGCGGTAGCGTTCCGGAGGCCCGAAAAATTATAGAACTGTTGAAGTCCTTTGGATATAAGTATAAATATTCCAGATTCTTCATCTTCAGGAGTTAACTGGTAGTCCTCACCCTGAGGATTTATTTTCTGAGTTGGCTGAGCCCAGGACTGCTGAAAATACCCCTGGGGAAAAAATGCAAATCTGGCAAGGCTAAGGACGCTGAGAATAAAGATGATCGTGATTAATTTTTTCATTTCCCTTTAAATAATTTCCAATAAAACATCACCCTGTAAAACAGATTCACCAGGTTTGACTTTAATATTTTCCACTACGCCATCTGTGGAGGCAAGAATCTGATTTTCCATTTTCATTGCCTCCATAACCATTAACTTCTGACCTTTTTTAATGATATCTCCGGGATTTACCAGGATTTCAAGTATGTTGCCAGGAAGCGGAGCCGTTACAGGGGTGGCAGTCCCTCCCTCTTTTTTATCGATTTCAGGTTTTGAGGGACCTTTGGAAACAGGTCTTATTAATTTTGGGGTCTTTGATTGCTGGACTTTTCTTTCTATTTCAACATTGTAGGTAGTACCATTCACCTCGATGCGAGCTATGTTATCATCAAGCCCTTTGAACCCGACTTCATATTCATTTCCGTTAATAATAAATTTAAAATTTTTCATCTTTTATAATCATAGATGTTTTACCTCAAATACGATTGAACTGGTTTCTTACTGCATAAATCTTTGAACTCCAGGGGGAATATGTTTTCGAAACTTTTTTTATCGTCAGAACCCCACTTTCTTCATCATGCATCTCATCGAAAATGAGATACAGAGCCGTCGCTATGGCAGCCGTTTCTTCACCAGAAATGATGGCTTTCTTTTCTTCTTCACTCACTTTTCCCTTTTTATGTTTATCTTTTCTAAACCGGGAATAAATAATTCCGGGCAACAATCTGAAGAAAGCATAAAGAGAAACAAGGGCGATAAAAACAATACCATACCCTACAACTGCAATTACGATCTCAGTCAGGCTGATGTTAGATACAGATATGTCTGCTATATTCAACATTTGTGGTCATTTCTTTAGGTTAAGTTAAAGGGGAATATTCGAATGTTTTTTAGGGGGATTCAAATCCTTTTTTGTTGCAAGGGTCTGCAATGCCCTGATGATCCTGAATCGTGTATTCCTTGGTTCAATCACATCATCAATATAACCATATTTAGCTGCCTCATAAGGATTTGCAAATTTTTCCCGGTATTCTTCTTCCTTTTTCCCGATATATTCTGCTGCTTCTTTTTCACTTTGAATATCTGCTATTTTTTTTCCTTCCAGAATTTCAATCGCTCCTTTCGGTCCCATTACTGCAATTTCTGCAGTTGGCCATGCATAATTAATATCACCCCGCAATTGCTTTGAACTCATTACATCATGCGCACCACCATAGGATTTTCTTAAGGTAACAGTCACCTTTGGAACCGTGGCCTCTCCGTAGGCAAACATTAGTTTAGCGCCATGAATAATAATACCTCCGTATTCCTGTGCTGAGCCCGGAAGGAATCCCGGTACGTCAACAAGAGTAACAATGGGGATATTAAAACAATCGCATAATCTTACGAATCGGGCGGCTTTTCTTGAGGCATCAATATCGAGTACTCCGGCCAGGTAATTGGGTTGATTTGCCACGATACCAGCAGGCATCCCGTTAAACTTTGCAAAACCCACAACAATATTGCGGGCAAAATCTCTATGGATCTCCAGGAATTCGTTATCATCCGTTATGGAAAAAATTACATCCTTCACATCATAGGGTATGTTGGGATTATCCGGAATGATTTCGTTCAGCTCATCCTCCATCCTTTCTATGGGGTCTGTGGTAGCTGTTATAACAGGATCTTCAAGATTGTTCTGGGGAAGATAAGATATTAGTTTTCGAATAATCAGCAAACCTTCCTCTTCATCTTCGGCAACGAAATGCGCAACACCCGATTTAGTGCCATGGACATTTGCTCCACCCAAATCTTCCGTAGAAATTTTCTCCCCGGTTACCGTCTTTGTCACTTTAGGACCTGTAACAAACATGTAGGAGGTTTTGTCGCTCATTATAATCAGGTCTGTAAGTGCGGGAGAATAAACAGCTCCGCCTGCACAGGGACCGAAAATGGCAGATATCTGAGGAATCACTCCGGAAGCCATAATATTCCGTTGAAAAATCTCAGCATATCCGGCAAGACTGTTAACTCCCTCCTGGATTCTGGCTCCCCCACTATCATTAATGCTGATCACAGGAGCTCCAACTTTCATAGCCTGATCCATGACTTTGCAAATTTTCCTTGCATGGGCTTCTGAAAGGGAACCTCCGAACACAGTAAAATCCTGCGCATAAACATACACTACCCTTCCGTCAACGGTGCCATGACCGGTGATTACCCCATCTCCCAGATATTGCTGTTTTTCGAGTCCAAAATCGTGTGAGCGGTGTGTAACAAACATATCATACTCCTCAAAGGATCCTTCATCGAGTAGGATATCAATCCTTTCCCTCGCTGTATGCTTGCCTTTTTTATGTTGCGATTCTATGCGCTTTTCACCTCCTCCGAGTTTAGCCTGCTCACGGAGTTCAATTAATTTCTTTACTTTATCCTGATTTGACATTCTAAATACGATTCATGAATTAATATTACTCTTCTGAAGAGCCACAAAACTCTGTTAACACCCCAAAAGTGGATTTGGGATGCAAAAAACCAATATTCAAACCTTCAGCACCTTTCCTGGGTTTTTCATCGATCAACTGTATCCCTTTTTCCCGGGCCTGTTCAAGTCCTTTTTTTACATCGGGAAAGGCAAAGGCAATGTGATGGACCCCCGGTCCTTTTTTCTCGATAAATTTACCAACAGGCCCCTCAGGATCAGTCGACTCCAGCAACTCTATCTTTGTATCGCCGATTTTAAAAAATGCGGTCTTTACTTTCTGGTCTTTTACTTCTTCTATAGCATAACATTCAAGTCCTAAAATCTCTTCATAATAGTGAATGACCTCTTCAAGATTTTTAACTGCTATACCAATGTGTTCAATATGTGTGGGTTTCATGTATAAGAAATTAGTGAATAATAAATAAATATCTAAACATTTCTTGATTAAAAAACAATGTCAAAGACCAAATTTGATGTAGGAATAATTGTCTCTAACTTCCACAAAAGTAAGACTAGATCTCTGATGATAAGCATGACAAATATCAAAAAAATGTTAATTATGGCTTGTTGTTCAGCATATCAGGTGGAAGTTGTACAGATTTGCAGTTTTAAAGCTATACAGCCCGCCTAAGATCAATCAACCGTACCATTCAAAGGATTAAAACCGATAATTTAATCCTATACCAAAGTTATAACAACCATAAGGAAGTCCTTTATCAGGGTGGGTGAATTTATAAATATAAGTTCCACCCAGTTTTACGCTGAACCTCAGGTGTTCTCCCCCCATTCTGATTACTCCCAGAGGCTCTGCGAGGAAACTATGATCACGATAGTTAACCGGAAAGGGTTCTCTGTTGTAGTAATAATCATAATCTGTCAGATCTGTGTAAAGGTAGCCGGTTTTTAAACTGAACCCGAACTCAATGTTTGAATTCTTACCTGAAAGCTTTCCATAATTCGCCTGGAAAAAATAAAGCTGGTAATTACCAGACAGATACCCGGGACTGGCGGAATTATAAGCATTACCATATCCAAATCCGAAACCACCATAAAATTCCCTGACCCAGTTGCTTGAAGTAGTTTTATAGAATCCACCTGCCACCTGAAAGTAATATTTTTCATCGGAGCCACCACCTCCATATGCCTGAAGCGCCAATTTATCTGTCAAACCATAGCTAATGGTACCATAAGCATTTGCAGCAAGCGAAATTCCTGCATCTATTCTTAAATCATTTTTCTCACTGATAAGCGAAATATCTGTGGTTTGTGTATGATAAACGCAAGCTGATGGAAAGAATAAAAGAAGTATTAAAAGTTTTTTCATATTTATTTTCAGGAATGATATAATCCCTTAAATGATTGCTTTATGTTTTAACATCAGTCTTTTTGTTAATTTTCCAACATTAAAGATAATGGATTTTTAATACTACAATCAGGATTTCTCATCAGGATTTTTGAAATCATTTTCCGGCATTTCCCCGGGAGTAATCACCTGGTTTTTTATGCTTTAATCCTCCTTCCCGTTCGCTTCGGCGGACGAGAAGTTTGGTTGAATTGACTACGCCGGGCTCGTAAACCCGGTTCCCTGGAGTTCTTCTCCGAAAACAAGGGTTCAGGGTTCTATCCTGAGGTTCAATGCCATTTATTCACTTTTTGTATATTTGAAACTTATTGAAAAAATAGCATCAAATAATCTAAAAAATATTTTTCGTGGTATATATTAGGAAAGAAATAAGTGAAAGAACACCCTTTAGAAGAGACAAAATCCATCTCAATCCAAAAAGAACCATTTTGATCGGTCCATTGATCTTTGCATTAATCTTTCTGGCAAAAACAGTTGATGCCCAGGAAAAAAGCATTTCCAGAGGTGAAATGACATGGCTTCAGTATTATAATAAGACAACACTGAGTGAAAGTTGGATGTGGAAAACAGATGCCGGATATCGCTGGACAGATTTTTTTGAGGAAAGCAAACAGTTTATCACCCGCACATCAATAGGATATGCCTTGAATCCATTGATCCGGATTTCAGCTGGATTTGCCTATCTTGGCTATTATACTTCAGGAAACATGAATAGAGTTGAATATCGCCCCTATCAGGAAATGACCATTATGAATGATTTTCAGTACTTTGACATCAGTCACCGATACCGGTTAGAAGAGCGCTTTTCACGTTTGACGGGCAATAAGGGAGACGAAAATTCAGGCAATTTTAATTTTCGTTTTCGTTATGCCTTTATGCTAAAAATCCCTGTTTTAAAGCTGTCAGCAACTAATCCGCAAAGAAAACTGGTCCTTAACATTGGGGATGAGATCTTTTTAAATGCAGGAAATGAAATTGTAAGCAACCTATTCAACCAGAACAGGTTTATAATCAGTCCTGGAATTCAGTTCAATAAAAACCTGAGCCTTCATTTAACATGGAACTCTTTATTTGCTTCAAAAGCAGAAAGCGCGAAATATAACCATTTTGATGTATTTTGGGTGCAGGTGAAGCATGGATCAAATATCTCCATTAAAAGATGAGAAAATGAAATTTTGGTATAAAATAATTATGATGTTGTCAATTGTTCTGGTTGTCTGCGAAAATGCCGCAGGTCAACAAGCCGATTCGACAAAAAAAGCACCGGTTGAGGTAATTGTAACCGATTTCAATAACACACCTGTAGAGGGTGAACAGATAATCTTTGAGGGAATTAATTCAAAACGCACCTACAGAGGGGTAAGTAATTCTGAAGGAATATTTGATATTTTACTTGAAGGAGGTGAAACCTACCTGATTAAAATTAAAGGGATTGGAGAAGCAAAAGATTACAACAGGTTTGAGCTACCGCTTCTGGGAGAAAATGAAAGCTACGGCACAACGACCCTGACCATTCAATTCGAACAACCTAAAGTATTTACCCTGGACAATGTGGAGTTTGAATCCGGGAAATCATCATTGACCGAAGAATCATACTCCGAGCTCGAAGAATTAAGAGAATATATGCAACTTAAAGAGGATCTGGTTGTAGAAATCGCCGGTCATACAGATGACGTTGGAAATGAAGAATCCAACCTTAAACTGTCCGAAGCAAGAGCTGCCACCGTACGGAATTATCTGGTATCCAGAGGCATTTCACCTGAACGAATAATAGCAAAAGGATACGGCGAAAGTCAGCCGATAGCTCCGAACAGCTCTGCAGAGGGCAGGCAGAGGAACAGGAGGACGGAGGTGAGGGTGAGGAGGTGATCGGTGGACGGTGGACGGTGTGACTCGTCCTGAAATAGGTTTACAAAAATTGTAAACTAAAAACAGGACTATGA
>CAZQOV010000014.1:0-32229 GCA_964595055.1 uncultured Bacteroidaceae bacterium
AACCTCCCTGAAAGTATACCCAAAGGTAAGGCTTTCAGGGAGGAAAATAAATATTCTTAAAGAAGCTTACTTTTTGCTACCGTTTTTGTTGTAGTCTTTAATAAACTTATCAATTGCCATTGTCATAGAAGGGGCATCGGGTAGAGGGGCTTTGATGTCGAGTCTAAGCCCTGCTTCTTCAACTGCTTCAGCCGTTCTGGTTCCCCAGGAAGCAATTTTAGTATCTTTTTGTTTGAAATCCGGAAAATTCTGGAATAAGGATTTAATTCCGGAAGGGCTGTAAAACACAAGAATATCATAATTTACCTCAGCGAGATCGGAGAGGTCGCTACTTAAGGTCTTGTAAAGAATTGCTGTAGTAAACTTGATGTTCTGTTCTTTTAGAGTTTTGGGGATTTCCTCTTTATGGGTATTGGAAAGAGGTACGAGAAAGTTTTCATTCTTATGCTTCAGGATGCTTTCCATCAGGTCTGGAAACTTCCCTGTGCAACTGAAGAAAATCTTTCTTTTGCGGTAAACGATGTACTTTTGCAGATAATAGGCAGTAGCTTCAGATTTACAGAAATACTTCATACTATCCGGAATCGTAATTCTCATTTCTTCCGCAATGCGAAAATAATTATCAATCGCATGTTTGGAAGTAAAGATCACCGCAGTGTGTGCCAGAAGATCAGTTCTGGATTGGCGGAATTCTTTCACCGAAATGCCTTCAACCTGAATAAACGGCCTGAAGTCAATTTTTACGTTGTTCTTTTCGGCGAGTTCGAAATAAGGGGATTTGTCTGAGTCTGGTTTGGGTTGCGAAACCAAAATCTTTCTAATTCTTGTCATAGACTTCTTCTACTTAATTGGTTAAGGCCCTACGATAATGACAATAATAACTTTACAATTACCAGTAACGGTATAATTTCAAGGGTACAAAGGTACAAAATAAAATAGAATATAAAAACTATAGACTTCAGGAAGAATATTATTAACCGTAATATCCGCATGATATTTAGGGCGAGGAGTAAGAATAAACCCAGGGATAGTGAAATGTCCTGAAATATTCCCTGGGTGTAAGCAAGCAACAGAATAAACGGGATAATAACGATGCCTATGATCTTGTTATATAATAAATTATGAAATATGGCTTCGGAGATTAGTTTCTGACGATTAAAGAGATACCCCGTTACTTTCATTACCATAAACCTGAAAATAGAATAGGATAACAGAAAAGCGGTTACGGCTAACAGCAGGTTTAATCCTTGCAATTCAAATGGATAATAGCGGAAATAGTCAAGCACCAGGTATAAAAAAATGCCGGTGGTCAGGTAGTAGAGGACATTCAAAAAGCTGAATATTTTTTTTTGAATGATGCCCGGTGCATTGAATATTTTTATGGCAAGCTGATAGTTCAGTGCGGATTTAAAGATATTCACAATGAACTTGGAGTAAATCAATCTTAACCATGCGAGTACGATCAGGAAAGCAACAGAAAAGTATAAAACCCAATCGGGCGTAAGTGTTCTGTTAATGTCTTCTGCTCTTTTATAATCAGCAGGAGTTTCAGGAACTTCGTGTAAAAAGACAGATGAGGGTTGTTCATTCTGTAGGTGAACGGTATCCTGTATTTGCAGGGTTGAATCTGATATTTTATCCTGGTGTTGCCTCATTAAACATGAAATATCAAAACGATCTCAGCTTGCTGTTTTGGTACGGATGTCATCTATTAGAAATAATCTTCTCCCAACAGTTGGTTAGCAAGTCTGCTGGCGCCAATCCTGAAGAGTGAAGGGTTTAGCCACTCCTTGCCAAGAACTTCCTCAACGATCAGATAATACTGCATCGCAGTTTCTGCATCAGAAATACCTCCTGCAGGTTTAATGCCATATTTTTTGCCGGTTTTCTGATAAAATTCCCGGATGACCTTGCACATAACATAAACGGCTTCGGGAGAAGCCCCCGGCCCATTCTTCCCTGTAGAGGTTTTTATGAAATCCGCTCCGGATTCAAGGCTCAGAGCAGCAGCTTTTTTGACGGCTTCCAGATTGTTCATCATTCCCGATTCCAGGATTACTTTTACATGTTTATCTCCGGTTAGGCTTTTTATCTCCCTGATTTCTTCGCTGATCTCCTCATATTTTTCTTCAAAAAACTTGCCCAGTGGAAGAACGATATCAATCTCATCCGCTCCTTTTTCAAGGACCATTTGTACTTCCTTGATTTTTACCTCTTTGTAAGTTTGGGAGGAAGGAAAGGAACCGGCTACCGAGGCCTTACGGACGGATTCTGCCTTGAGGTTTTTCTTCATTAATGGCATAAATACCGGGTAAACACATAAAGCGGCAACATTGGGCCAACCTGGATAATTTTCAGAAAAATGGTTCACTTTTTTGATCCATTCATCTACCTTTTCATCATTATCTGCAACATCCAGTGTAGTCATGTCAATTAAACCAAAAATGCGTTTTTTATGAGATTCATTCATAGCAGAAGAGGCTTTCGCTGCAATCTTCTCCAGCTTTTGTCCAATAGCATTGGTTTCCATGTTTAAATCAGAATTTTCCTTTGTTTTCATATTCATTCTCTTTCGCAAAAAAAGAGTAACCGCTTCAGTTAGCTTAACTTTTTATTCTTTTTATGCCTATTGTGATCTCTCTCTGTTTTTTTCCGTAAATTCTCATTCAGTGCTTCGGTTAAATTCACTCCGGTCTGATTGGCCAGACAAATAAGTACGAAAAGGACATCTGCCATTTCATCAGAAAGGACTTTTTTATCTTCCGATCCTTTGAATGATTGTTCACCATATTTTCTTGCGATGATACGGGCTACTTCACCTACCTCTTCGGTCAATATTGCCATATTGGTAAGCTCATCAAAATACCTGATGCCGTGGGTCTTTATCCATTCATCCACTCTTTTTTGTGCTTCCTTTATGGTCATTATTCTTTGCTTTTCGTGTCAATGATAAGGGTTACGGGGCCATCATTTATAAGGCTGATATTCATATGATCACCAAAAATTCCGGTAGCCGGAAAATGACCGCTTTGTTCAGCCCAGGCGCTTAAAAATGATTCATATAAAGGGATAGCTTTTTCGGGCTTTGCTGATTTAGCATATGAAGGCCGGTTTCCTTTTTTTGTGCTTGCATGAAGAGTAAACTGTGAAACTACCATGCTTTCTCCATTAATATCTTTCAGGGATAAATTCATGATCCCCTTCTCATCATTGAAAATCCGTAAATTGGCAATTTTTTTGGAAAGCCATTTGATATCTTCTTCATCATCCCCATTTTCAATGCCCAGAAGGATAAGCAAGCCTTTTTGAATAGCCTCTTCATGGCCACTTTCTGTTATAATGGAAGCGCTTGAAACTCTTTGAACAACAGCTCTCATAATATATTCAGAATAATTGACAAAGATAGGAAAATATGGGAGAGAGAGCCCTGATTTTCTGAAGAAATACAGCCGGGGTCTCTCCTTAATTTCATTATAAATCCCACAATGACGTGGAGTTCTCAATACCATTATTCCAGGAGAAGCTTTTTTGATTTATGTTCTATTGCCCAAAGACTAAATCCTAACTCCCATTTCAATTCTGAACAATAGAAAAAATCCCAGTTGGATAAAGAAATAAAACCTCAGGATTTTTGAGTCAGAATTAATTCTGAGAAGCGACAAACCATAAGCAAAAACAAAAGAAATGAGAAACCAGGCAATGTAGTTTTGCAAGGGGATGGTATTGTTTTCCCACTGCCAGTAGTCAAGGTACATGGCAACAGGTTCCATGACAAAATCAAATACCACGATCATTAACGAACTGAATAATGGGACTAACCATGGATTGCCGATGAGCTTCATGCTGATGGAATAAGTTGCCAAAATTAAGATGATCCAGTTAAAGGCAATCACAACCGGAACATTACCCAGCTTAAGAAACATGGTGGATCCATAATGGTAATTCCCAAATACCTTCCCGGTTTCTACTCCAAGATATTCTGCCAGAAAGGTTAAAGCGAAGGCAAGGATACTCCATATCAGGAATGAAACCGATCCGGTCTTCTTCCATATAAAATAAAAGACCAATGAATTTGTTGCCAGTAGAAAAATATCTGTCATCGCCATAACATAGTCACGAGTAAAGGGGATATTGTGAAATGCAAATCCGAAAGGAAAAAGGATAAATAGAAGGATTATCGCAAGTTTTTCCATATTTTCATTCAGGTTTAAGGCTTTCACGCTCTTTTTGTTTAATTTTTGTTGAATATATTATTAGGAAAATTAAACAAAAAAAAGCTTAAATTGTTTTTTTATTGTTTTAAACTAAAAAAAGGCCTGCCAGTTAATGGGAAAAACAAAAGTAAATATCATTGGTTCCGGATTTTCCGGTCTTTCAGCAGCCGCTAATCTTGCACACCTGGGCTATCAAGTTGATGTGTATGAAAAAAATACGATTCCCGGGGGGCGTGCCAGAAATTTCGAAGCCCAAGGGTATCGTTTTGATATGGGGCCTACCTGGTACTGGATGCCTGAGGTTTTTGAATCTTTTTTCCGGCGTTTCGGAAAAAAAGCGGAAGACTATTATGAGCTCAAAAGAGTAGATCCGGGTTATAGGATGTATTTCGGACCGGATGATTTTGTTGATGTTCCTGCTAATATGCAAGAGCTGCTTAGTTTATTCGAGAAGCTTGAGAGAGGGGCAGGAAAAAAGCTCGGGAAGTTTTTAAAGCGGGCAGAATATAAATATGACATCGGCATAAATAAGTTGGTTCACCTTCCCGGAAACTCTTATTTCGAGCTTGTTCGTTGGGATTTGATGAAGGGTATAATCAAGTTGGATTTCTTTAAATCCGTTTCAAGTTATGTGAGAAAAGAGTTTAAGCATCCAAAACTCCGGCAAATTCTGGAATTTCCGGTTATTTTCCTGGGAGCAACTCCCCAGAAAACTCCAGCTCTTTATACCCTTATGAATTATGCAGACCTTAGTCTGGGAACATGGTATCCTGTGGGGGGGATGTATAGCGTGATCATTGGAATGAAAAAAGTTGCCGAGGAGCTGGGAGTCAATTTCCATTTTGATGCCAATGTTGAGAAGGTTATCGTTGAGAATGGACGGGCAAAGGGCATAAGAGTAAATGGTGAGACGAAAACATCAGATGTGATAGTTGCAGCTGCCGATTATCATCATGTTGAACAGGAACTATTACCCGGAGAATACCGTCGCTATACTGAAAAGTACTGGGAATCCAGGGTTATGGCCCCATCTTCCCTGCTTTTCTATCTGGGAATTGATAAAAAACTGAACAACTTTGAGCATCATAATCTCTTTTTCGATGAGGATTTTATCAAACATGCCCGGGAGATCTATGATCAGCCGAAGTGGCCTGAAAATCCTTCGATATACGTATCAAATAATACCATAACCGATCCGGGTGTTGCGCCGGCAGGGCATGATAATCTTATTATCCTTATACCTGTGGCTCCTGCACTGGAGGACAGGAATGAAACCCGGGAAAAATACCTTAAACTGGTGATGGAGCGCCTTGAAAAAAATACCGGGCAGGATATTGAGAAACATATTGTTTACCAGCGCTCTTATGCGCATCGTGATTTTATTAATGATTACAATTCCTATAAAGGAAATGCTTACGGACTCGCAAATACTTTGTGGCAAACGGCCAATTTTAAGCCCCGGATGCGGTCACGGTTACCAAATCTGTTTTATGCGGGTCAACTTACGGTTCCCGGCCCGGGTGTTCCTCCAACCATTATCTCCGGACAGGTTGTTGCCAGCCAGATTGATAACAGCTTTAAAACCTCAGCAGGATGAAAGCACTGTATGATAAAGTTTCATATGATCTGAGTAAAAGTCTGACAAAAAGTTACAGCACTTCTTTCAGCCTTGGTATACGTTTTCTTTCCCCTGAGTTAAGAGACCCGATTTATGCAATTTATGGATTTGTAAGACTCGCTGATGAAATTGTGGATACTTTTCATAATTATGATAAGGAGAAACTTTTTCTAAGGTTTAAAGAAAACGTAAATAATGCCTTGAAAGATCGAATCAGTGTAAATCCTCTTTTAAACTCATTTCAAGAAGTAGTACATAAATATAATATTGAGATTGAACTCATTAAGGCTTTTTTGGATAGTATGGAAATGGATCTCAACAAAAAGGATTATGACAGGGAAGATTTCGATAGATATGTTTTAGGATCGGCTGAAGTTGTGGGACTTATGTGTTTGCATGTTTTTGTAAACGGTGATAAGAAACAGTACCAACATTTAAAACCTATGGGTATGCGGTTGGGTGCAGCCTACCAGAAAATTAATTTTTTACGGGACCTCGCTGCTGATTTTGATAACATGGGTCGATCTTATTTCCCTGAAGTGGACCTTTCAAACTTTACCGAGGAGGATAAGGCCGTCATTGAAAACGAAATTGATGAGGATTTCATGGAAGGATTAAAGGGAATTAAGCTCTTACCTTCTGGTTCGAGGTTAGGAGTTTACCTCTCTTTTGTATATTATTACCGGCTCTTTAAAAAAATCAGAGGCCTGCCTGCTTCAGAGGTGAGAAAAAAGAGAATACGGATTTCAAACCTGAGGAAATATTTCCTCCTTTTGAATACTTATCTGCGTTTTCGATTGCAAATGATATGAAAATGGTTTTATATATAAAATGAATAAAAAATGGATATATTAATTCCCGTCCTGCTGGTGCTTGGTGCTTTCTTTTTCATGGAATTCATGGCATGGTTCACCCATAAGTATGTGATGCATGGATTTGGATGGATCTTGCATAAAGATCATCATACCCGGGAGCATTATCCCTTCGAATGGAATGATCTTTTTGCGCTGATTTTTGCCATTCCAAGTATCATCTTGATCATTACCGGTTTACCCGATTATTCCGCAGGGTTCTGGATTGGAATCGGTATTGCCTTATATGGTCTGGCATATTTTCTTTTTCATGATATTCTGGTTCATCAACGCCTTCCTTTACTTGATAATATTGATAACTGGTATTTCCGTGCTATTGTAAGAGCACATAATGATCATCACAGAGGAAGAAAAAATTATGGTTTTGTTCTCTTTATTCCCTGGAAGTATTTCAGGGATGAAACGAAACCGGAAAGAGGAGTTTATTAAATTATTATGGCAACTTATCCTTTATTAAATCTGGTGGCGATAAGCATACCCCTGATTCTAAGCTTTGATAAAAAAGTACATTACTATAAGCGTTGGAAATATTTATTTCCTGCTATAGGAATAAACCTGACGATATTTATCATCTGGGATATTATATTTACCTATAATGGGGTCTGGGGATTTAACCCCATTCACTTGTCAGGTATCGAGATTGTGAATCTTCCCCTGGGCGAGTGGTTGTTTTTCATTACGGTGCCTTATTCATGTGTGTTTCTCTACGATGTTTTTAAAGCCTATATTGCAAAGGATCCTTTTCGAAGAGTTTCCAGACCCATCTCTTTTTTCCTGATGGGCTTTACCCTGGTCCTGGGATTCCTGCATTATGATAAAATCTATACGTTTATAACTTTCTTTTTGCTTGCTTTGCTTATAGCGTTTCTTGAACTGGTGTGGAAAGCGAAATTTATGGGCTGGTTTTATTTTGCCTACATGATTATTCTTATTCCTTTCCTGATCATGAATGGAATCTTAACCGGCAGCTTTATTGAAGAAGAGATTGTATGGTACAATAATAATGAAAATCTTAATTTTCGGATATTTACCATTCCAGTAGAGGATTTCTTTTACGGGATGTTGCTGATCCTTTCCAATGTCAGCATTTATGAATATTTACAAAACAGAAAATCCCGATCGCAAGCTCCATAATCCACAGCCTAGTAAAAAAAAATTTTCTAAGCACTTTTTTTGTCATAAGAGAGCAAATGCCGAAGCGAGGGTAGAAAGGATGATAAAGATTCTGTATGCTTTTTCCGGGATAAGCCTAACCAGGTAAAATCCGCTTATGGCTCCTGTCATAATCGGAATTACCATCAAAAAATTTAATTTAAGGCTTTCCCATGTAATCGTTTCCCAGAAAAATACATGAAGAGGAACTTTCGACAAGTTGATGATGAAAAAGAACCATGCCCCTGTGCCAATATACATATTTTTCGGCAACCGCATCGACAAAAGGTATAAGGATAATATCGGACCTGCTGCATTTCCTATCATAGTGGCAAATCCTCCACCAAGCCCAAGCAATCCTGCAAACCACCAATGATCGGGTACCTTCACCTGTTTTCTTCTTATATCCTGAGCTACCATCAGGGCTATGCCCACAAGCACAACAATCACAATCAGGATCTGGAAATGCCGGTCATCAATGCTCTCTCCAACGAAGAATGCAATCATAATGCCGGTAAAAGCCCAGGGGAGCAGCTTAATTACATATTTCCATTCGGCATGACGATTATAATACTTAACGGCAAAAAAATCTGCAATGATCAGCATAGGCAACACAATGCCTACAGAGGGTTTTCCTCCAAATATGCCCGCAAATACCGGCACTACAAACAAACCTGCTCCTGAGAGTCCTGTTTTGGACATTCCCACCAGCATTCCACACAGGATTACCAGTAGCCATTCATAAATATTCAAATCATAGTGTATCAGGAATTCCATATAAAATGGGGAATGTTTTTGATAGTTAGGGTCATTTATTAAAGGGCTTAAAGCTTTATAAAACCAGGACTTGAAAGAGATAATCGCTATTCAAACAATTCCTCCAGTTCTTTCTTTGTGAGTTCTTTCATCGGGTTATTCGAATTAACAAAGGTTTCTGCCAGCTTTGTCTTCTTCTCCTGCAAAAACTGGATCTTTTCTTCTATGCTGTTCTCAGAAATAAAGCGATAAACAAAGACATTTTTCTCCTGTCCGATCCGGTGCGCCCTGTTTACTGCCTGTTCTTCCGAGGCAGGGTTCCACCATGGATCCAGAATAAACACGTAATCTGCCGCTGTCAGATTTAAACCTGTACTGCCTGCTTTCAGGGAGATTAAAAATATTTTACACTGTGGATTATCCTGAAAAGCCTGAACAATCTTTTCCCGTTTTGTAGAGGCTCCGGTTAAAAGGGTGTACTCCAGATTTTCTTCCCCTAATTTTTGTTTAACCAGTTGAAGGTGTTTTACAAATGAAGAAAATACAAGAACTTTATGTCCCTCCGAGATAATGGAATTAATGTTCCGGATTATTTCATTAAATTTCCCTGATTCTTCCCTGTAATTTTCATCCACCAGCACAGGATGATTAGAGATCTGGCGTAAACGTGTAAGCCCCTGTAATACGATCATGGAGGATTTATGTATTCCTTCATCCTCAATTTTCTCAAAAATATACCTTCGTATGCTGGATTTCTCTTCCTCGTAAAATTTCCTCTGTTCTTCAGTCATATCACAAAAGATAACCTGCTCGGTCATTTCCGGAAGTTCTTTGGCTACTTCTTCCTTCTTTCTTCGTAAAATGAAAGGGTTTATTAGTTTTTTCAATTCTTCCTCGCGGTCAGGATCTTTTTTCTTTTCCACGGGAGTTACATATTCTCTTCTGAAAAAGTTGAGGCTTCCCAGAAGCCCGTTATTAATAAAATTTAACTGAGCCCAAAGATCGATTAGCGAATTCTCTATGGGTGTACCTGTGAGGACCATCCTGAATTTGCTGTTCAGCAGAAGCATGGACCGGTATAGTTTTGAAGAAGGATTTTTGATCACCTGACTTTCATCAAGGATAACATAATGGAAAGGGAAAGAAGAGAGCTGCTCAATGTCCTGCCTGACCGTATGATAACTTGAAATGATCACATCGTAGCGATTGAGGGAATGGATATTTTTTGACCGTTGACTTCCAATATGCTCATATACTTTCAGCGAAGGAGCAAACTTTTTAACTTCATTTACCCAATTATGCACCAGGGAGGCAGGAACCACGATTAAGGATGTTGAATTTTCATCTTGCGCACTAAAAAGGTCCTGTTGAAAAGATTCTCCTCTATGGCTATTTTGGGTGGTGTATTCTTCTTTATTTTTGAGCAGGAGACAAAGGGTTTGAAGGGTTTTTCCCAGCCCCATATCATCGGCCAGACATCCGCCAAGATTATTTTGCTGCAAATACCATAACCAGGTAAAACCTTCAACCTGATAGGGTCGCATGGTAGCATTTAATGCCTTTGGCAAAATAACAGGATCAAGGTTTTCACGCCGATTTAATTTTTCAAGTTGGGTAAACTCCCTTGTTCCTTCTTTTTCTGCTTTTTCGATGATAAAGAAATGTTGTTTGTGTAAGCGGATTTTCCCCTTTTCAATTTTTCCAAAATCAAATAATTCCTTGAATCGTCCGAACCATTCCTCCGGGATAATGAATATACTTCCATCTGGCAAAAGATATTCCCTGTTATCTTCAAGTATATTTTTCTTGAGATTGAGAAGAGGAAAACAGTAATCACCACAGGTGATCTCTGCAAGGATCTCAAACCAGTCAATCTTAAGATTAGATTCAATTTTCAGGTTTGTTTTGCCAAGGTAAAGGTTTTTTTCAATGTTCCCCTGTTGAATAATGATGTCATTATCTTCAAGTTCTGAACGGTTTTTGTTTATCCAGGTGGTGATTTCGTAAAGCTGATCCTCGAAGGTGAGATCGCGGCTCGATTTTTTCTCGTAATTCACCATGTCAAAACTGATAAGGCCAAGGTCGCTTAGCAGATCATGGCTGGATTGCTCCCATTCCAGATCCCTGGAATATTTTTCGAAATAGAAATCTCCTTTCTCCTGGTGAAAGTCGACAAAAACTTTCTGTTCAAAATTAGGCAGGATCTTCCTCTTTCCATAGTGAAAAGAGGGTACGAGTACAGCTTTATTGTAGAGGTTTCTCTCCAGGGTGAGAAAGCTTTTCTTTTCGGGCTCCGGATACCGGATCCCGAATCCTGTAGCCTTTACCTCATAATCCCGAATTATCTGTTTGGCAAAGGTCTTGAAATAATGAATGGTGGTTTTTTCAGGGATAAAGATTTTATCTTTTTTGAAGAAAGGCAGAAGTTTTTTGGACTCAATGTCGGGCACGAAGACAATTCGGTTGGAGATTCTTAAAATTGCCGGTTTATTTACGATAACATCAAAGGATTTATCTTGTAATTTAATTTGTCCTTTTTCTGAAAACAATTGAAGGCTGTAACTGGAACCTTCATTTGTCCTGGTAAACTGAAACACCGGATGGGCATCGTAGGGAAGGACTTTAAGGAAATCTTCATCAAAGACATTGGATCTTGATATTTCTCTCATGAAGACTTTTATGTTTGACCCCCTGATAATCTCAAAAACTTTTTGAAGACGTTTTTCTATATAAGGGCGGATGAAGTTATCAATGTTTTCCTGCTTTACATTGGTGTGAAACGCTTTGATATTTTTGTGCTTGGAAAATAGTTTAAAAAGTGTTTTGTCATTATATTCCTCCAGAATTTTCACAATCTTTTTTTCCGTATTGCTAAGATTCCGGTAGTTCTCGTCTTTTTCTGACGGAAATATCGTATGGTCAGGCCGGTAAAAGCTTGAATTTTTGTCTGGTACAAGCATCAGGGGAACCAGAACCGGACCCCAGATGCGGTGATCATTTAACCCCAACGCAAAAAATTTCTCCTTCATCTGAAAAAATCTCTTTTGAGTAAAAACCCGAAAGGTAATGATAAGAAATGAAAGGGAGTGTTAGGTTAATATGAAATTTGAAAAAAAATCGGGATACTAATGGCAAAAGCGCTTAAAACCCGGCTGCCTGCCCATCTTTTCTGGATTCCGAAGCTCCGTAATATACTCCATTTTCATCCTGCATAATTGCCTGGTATCCTCCATAACCGCCAACATCCCATTTGATGCGGTGTCCTTTTTTCATCAATTCACGAATAACCCGGTATTCAAAGCCTGTTTCCAGGTTTACCCATCCCCCGTCTTTCATTTCAGTTCCGGTAGGCTCAGAAGACATTGTATGCTGGATGCGTGGTGCATCGCCGGCTTCCTGCAGGTTCATGCCGAAATCTATCATATTCACTATGATCTGTACATGCCCCTGGGGCTGCATTCCGCCTCCCATAACCCCAAAACTGATATACGGCTTCCCATCTTTGGTTACAAAGGCCGGGATGATAGTATGGAACGGTCGCTTGCCCGGCTCATAAACATTAAAATGACCTTCTTCAAGGCTAAAAAGCTCCCCGCGGTCCTGAAGTACAAACCCCAATCCTGTAGGGGTCATTCCACTACCCATACCACGGTAATTGCTTTGTATTAATGAAACCATATTTCCTTCTTTATCCGAAACAGTAAGGTAGATGGTTTCTCCATTTCCAAAATCGCCAGCAGGAAAATCCCGTGCTGCCCGGTTCATGTCAATAAGCTTGTTCCTTTTCCGGGCATATTCTTTTGATATCAATTTCTCCACAGGAATATCATTGAAATCAGGATCGGAGTAGAACTTTGCCCTGTCCTCGTAGGCCAGTTTTTTGGCTTCTGTGAATAAATGGAGATAGTCTGTACTCCCAAATCCCATGGATGCGATATCATATAATTCCAGGATATTCAATATTTGAAGGGCGGCAATGCCCTGTCCGTTTGGAGGCAATTCCCAGACCTCATATCCCCGGTAATTCGTTGAGAGAGGGTCCACCCATTCCGACTCGTGTGAAGCAAGATCCTCATAAGAAAGAAATCCTCCCTGTTCTTTCATATACCTGGCTATAGTTTTGGCTATGCTCCCTTTATAAAATTCATCCCGTCCGTTTTTTGCTATTTTTTCGAGGGTTTTTGCCAGATCCGGATTTTTAAAGATTTCTCCTTTTTTTGGGGTATTCCCAAGCGGCATAAACGTTTCCTCAAAATTTGGGAACTGCTTTAACACCCTGGCATTTCGTTCAAGGTAATACGCAATAAGCTCAGAGACTGGAAACCCCTTTCTTGCATAATCGATGGAAGGCTGGAGAATATCTTTCATGGGCATGGAGCCGAATTTATTATGCAACTCAAACCAGCCATCAACACATCCCGGCACCGATACCGGCAAAGGTCCTAAGGCCGGAATCCTTTCATAGCCATTTTCTTTAAAATAATCGAGAGTCAGAGATTCCGGAGACCGGCCACTGGCGTTTAGCCCATATAATTGTTGAGTTTTGGCATCCCACACTATGGCAACAAGATCACCTCCTATTCCGCAACCGGTTGGCCCCATCAAACCAAGAGCGGCATTTGCGGCAATTGCAGCATCAATTGCATTTCCCCCGTCTTTTAATATATCAATTGCTACCTGGGTGGCGAGAGGTTGACTGGTGGCTGCCATGCCGTTTTGCGCAATGACTTCAGACCGGGTGGCAAAATTTTTTCCCGTAATTCTGTCTTGTGCAAAAATGGCTTGCACAGAAATGCAAAGAAATAAAATTAGTGCAGATTTTTTCATATTATTAATCGTTATTAGTTATTATAACAATGAAATTTGACATATTTCCATGTTTTTTGCAATTTAGTTAAAAACCAGAGGAGTAAAAAAACAGATTTTCTGATGTGAATGATAATTTCAATGATGTACTTTAAACAATCTTTCTATGTTTAAAAACTTTATCCTTGTTGCAATTCGTAACCTGCGCCGAGACCTGCTATATAATGTTATCAATATTGGCGGGTTGATCAAGATCTTTACCTTTTTCAGCGTGTTAACCCTTCTCATTGCCTGCATGGGATTATTCTCTCTTGCTGCTTATTCGGTGGAACAGAGAAGGAAGGAAATTGGAATCCGAAAAGTTATGGGAGCCAGTTCTTCAAGGATAGTAAGCATGATTATACTGTCTTATGTCGGAATAATCACACTATCTATCATTCTTGCCATCGGCGGCGGAATGGAATTTGGGCGCCGATGGCTTGAAAATTTCGTGTATTCGGATGCCCTGGATCCGGTTCCGTTCCTTGTTTCAGGCTTGATAACCCTTGCGCTGACCGTGATAACGGTGAGCTTTCATTCCTTTAAGGCTTCCGGCACGAATCCGGCAGATGTGCTTAAGGATGAGTAGGAGTGGTGGAGAGAATGAAATGGGAGAATGGACGATGGATGCAGAGGTAACAGTGAAAAGTAAACGGAAAAAGGTTTTATTACCCCATTACGGAAGTATTTTTCATCAATTGTGCCAGTTGAGGGTAAGGAAGTTGTTGAATGTTTATAAGCAATAAGTCATCCTTTAAGGGGGAAATGTTCATTTAAATGTGTCAATCCCTGACTATTACACCAATCCTCACTTACCGCTCACTGATTACCGATTACCGATTACTGATTACCGATTACTGATTACCGATTACTGATTACCGATTACCGATTACCGATTACCAATTACCGATTACCGATTACCGATTACATCTCAAAAATTGGATATAAAATAAAGCCCACCATTTAAGCCATAAAAACTTAACTCTTCTCCGTCTGCGCAATACGCTTGTAAACCCTGACCCATTCAATCCTCATCTTTGAGGGGAGGCCCATGATTTTCGCATCTTTTTTGAGACTTGCGTTGAAGACCAGGTGCATATCGGTCTGGGGAACTCCTTGTTTTTGTTCTTTAAATACGATATCATTTATTTTCCAGCTAAGCTTTTCCGGAGACCATTCCAGGGAATAAATGAAATAATCTTTGGTATAGCGTTTACCTCCGGTTTTGTCCAGACTTGTGGAAAATCCTTTTTTGTTCCCGTTTTTCCAGAAATTGCCGGCCATTAATTTACCATGGTCATATTTGAAAATGTCCACGTGAGGGAGTATTTGGCCGGCCATAAGTGAAAAGGCCTGTGTTACTCCTGAATCCCCAATTTGTACTTTGGCTTTTATCAGTCCGTATCTGGTATTAAAACTTCTGGCAGAGCTCACCAGGTCTGAAGTATAATCAAATTCTTTTTCTGTAAAACCGGTAAGTGGGCTCCAGGTCATGCTTTTTCCGCTTTCCTGATGAGTAATTATCGAGAGATGACCGGCTTCAGTCTTTACATTTTTACCGTCGGCAAAGGCATGTATATCATCTTCCAGGACATAAGGTTTATGAATTAGTTTGTCACCGTTGATATACCGGAATATCCATTTTTCAGGGTCAGGTGCGGGGCCATTGAAATCATCTTCAAAAACCAATTCCCATTTTTCAATTTCTTTGAACGGATATTTTTTCTTGAGCTTGAAGTACCACTGGAATTTCTCCGATTGTTTCAATTCTTTATACTCCACTTCTTTTTTATGCTCTTCGGAAAGCTCATATTTCTTTTTACCTGAAAGGTTCATGTAATTTTTAAATTCCTTGAACTTTTCGGTATTGATAAATTCTTTTAACTCTTTGTACCTCTTAAGCAGATCAGAATTTTTGACTCTTTCATATTCTTTAAAAGCCGGGGATTTTTCAAAATTCCGGTTTTTCTTTACCCTTGGACTGCGGGCAAGCTGAATATATTCCTTCTCTCTGGCGGCTTCTGCCGATCTTTTATATTCTTTCGGGGAGAGCTGGGCTTTTACTTTTGCAAGTTCACCCGATTTAGCGAAGCTCTCCAGTTCATCAAGACGTTTTTTTAAATCGGATGTTTGAAAAGACTCATATTCTTTGAGTTTATGGGAATCCTTTATCTTAAAATAGGTTCTTATGGGTTTTGATTTTTCGAGCTGCTGATATTCCTTTTCTTTCACGTAGGACTCAGTATCTTTATACTTCCTGGAGAATATATCTTTTTTCCTGGAAGCAAATTCATCCGAGTGCACTTCCTTTTCCAGTTCGTAGAAGTGCTGCAACTCATCCGAGTTTTTAAATTCTATGAATTTTTTATATTCCTCACGAAGGTGATCATCAGCCTTTTCGATTTTTTCAGTATCGGGGATGAGTCCGAGAGCAAATTTTAAACCTGCCATTTTAACGTGCTTATAAATTATGTTATTGAAAACGGAATAATTTCCAAAAAGTTACTTTATGCCCCTAAAAGCTTATCCTCACTTCAAGGGTTTTTTTGATAACGGAGATTTCATGAAAATCTTTTAAAAATTCATGTTTAAATCCGTGAGATTATGATTTTAACCTTCAAAAGCACCAGGTCGAACGGATACCCAAAGATAGCAAAGAACCCAGGGTTTTATGATATCGTTTTTTTGTCCTGGTAAGACAATAAATAAAGATATAAAAAATACCGTCATCCAGGAAACATCCCTATTATGTCCAGGGAATCAGGTAACGGAATATGGCGATAAAGTGAAGCACACTTCCAGCAATGACAAACAGATGCCAGATGAGATGATGATATTTCATTCTTTCCATTTTAAAAAACACGGTTCCAAAACTATACATTCCTCCTCCAAGGAAGATCAGAATAATTGCCTGTATGGGAAATTGGCGGAAGATAGGTAATATGAAAAAAAGTAACATCCATCCCATCAGCAAGAAGGATATCATGGTAAAATAATTCACGCCTTTTTCAAATCTATTTGGGAGAAATGACTTGATAATTATGCCGATAGCGGCAAGTCCCCATTCAATGCCAAACAGCGTCCATCCCCAATCGCCTCGGAGCTCTATAAGTGCAAGGGGAGTATAGGTGCCGGCAATAAGGAGGTATATGGCAATCTGATCGAAATTATGAAAAAAATCCTTGGCTTTCCCGGGCTTCAATGAATGGTTTAAGGTGGAGGAGAGGAAAAGAATAAAAAGTGTGCTTCCGTAGATGCTCAGGCTTACCACATGCCAGGTGTTTCCTTTTGTGGCAGCAAATATGACCATGAGAATAAGTGCGGTAAGCCCGAAAATTGCGCCTATTCCATGTGAAATAGCATTGGCGAGTTCTTCCTTTTTGGTGAATCTTTTCGAGGAGTGCATAAAATATAGGTTCTTTCTAGTGCACCCTGTAACCGTAGAAGGTGCCCTTACCACAGAATGAAAGTGAAGAATTTACCAGACGGATGTTCACTTTATCCCCATCATTAAGCATTAAAACGAATGAATAGCTTTTGATTCCGCTTACACCCATCCCGTAGCCGTCAAAGATAGTTTCATATACCTCTTCGTTTACAATGATCTGCAATGAATGATCGGTGTCAAAATCATAATTCAGATCAAACTGGTACAGTCCTGCACCCTGTGAAGGAACGGTGAATATCCCGTTATCATGATTATAATACCCAATTTCATTTCCTGGTTCTTCTCCTGTATCCAATAGCTGGTTATTAAATATAAGATCTTTTTCTTCTCCGGCATTTACCGTTCCTTCAAGGTCTTTCAAAGCCCTGAAAGCTATAATATCAGGCTTAATGTTCACGGTTCCGCCATTTTTGGAAAGGTTGAGATCATAGCCCGACAGGCTTAGTTCCTGTAATTCATTACTTGTATCGGTATCGATCTCAACACTGTTGCCTTTGGAAATAGAAAGTGTATTTGTCTCTTTGTTAACGCTCAGCTCCTGGTTGTCGGTATTGTCAAGGTAGGGAGACATGTCGATGATAGTGGGATCGGGGTTGCGGGTAAGTCTCAGATTTTGTCCTTCAAGTTTTAAATCCTGGATTTCATTTTCCGGATCGGCATCTGCATCATTTACAATATCATTCAGGGGTATGGTATTGCCCTGGGATATACTGAGGCTGCGGCCGTCGGAAGAAAGATATTGAAGCTCATTTTCAGGATCTTTGTCCAGGTCTTCTTCTCCTCCGATATCACCGGCATTTGCAGCATAAAGAGCGTAGGGTACTGCCAGAAAAGGCATGGTTCCCATGCTGATGAATCCGTCCCCGAAGTTAACCTCCACCTTCAGGAAGTGAGAGGACTCTCCCCAATTTATGTCTGCGAAATCAGTTATTGCTCCTGAGTGGTAGGAACCCTGACCAATTACCAGTTTGAAAAGCCCGAAAAGGTCTGTGGTGACGGAATGGGATTCCGAATAAATGATGTTGCCGCTGGAACTCCCGGAAATAATGGAGATTCTTATTGTGAGATTGGTATTTTTGAGTTCATTTCCGGCATTATCCCTGGCAATGGCCTGGTAATTAATTCCCAGTGGAATGTGTTGCCCATTCAAAAGGACAAGGGTAAACAGGAGAAAAGCAATACTAATAACTTTCTTCATCATGGATGATGTTAAAATTTTTCAATTTTAAAATGTCTGTCCATTTTCCGGTTGGAAGAATAGACGTGCACAAAATAGATTCCCTGGCCCGAATTGCTAAAATCCAGTTTAATATCCTGAGAACTCATGTTCTCCAGATTGTAGTGCATTATTTTTGCACCACGCACATCATAAACATCAATATAATAATGAGTAAGTTCCTTAATTCTGAATGATACCGTCAGTAAGTCATTAACATGTGATGAAACAGGATTGGGATATACATCAATGGCGTCCATCGCTTCAGGTGGAGCAGTTCCTCCTTTATTGATGAGGGAGGGTTGTTGGAAGCCCTGAGTAATAAAATGAAAATTCGCAAAATCTGTTCCGTTGAAAGCTTCGCCTATGCTCTGGTTAAGATAAAAACCGGAATTGTTCACCTCGCTGCCGGTTATGGCAATTAATGAACGATTGAGTGATTGAGCACCAAGAATTACCGGTGTCAGAGTTAAGACAATAAGGGATATATAGGCCGATAGTTTCATGGGTTAGGTACTTGACCGACAAAATAACTAAAAAAAAACCAAAATGTTGATAAAGTGTTAATAAATATATGTTAAAACCCCGGTTTTTAACACTTATAAGCTTAATTCTTTATTAACAATTTCTCCTTTCCAGGCTTTTATGTTTTCAATAAAAACATCGAATAGATACGCTGTATCGGTTGGCCCTCCTGAGGCCTCCGGATGGAACTGGGTGGAAAAGAAGGGTTTGTCATTGTGTATCATCCCCTCATTGGTATCATCGTTCAGGTTCACAAAAAGAGGTTTCCAGCTGTTTTTGAGTGTCTGGTTATCGATCGCAAAACCATGATTCTGAGAAGTGATATAAGAACGTTTGGTATTAAGGTTTATCACAGGTTGATTATGACTTCGGTGTCCGTACTTAAGCTTATAGCTATCTGCCCCTGAAGCAAGTCCCATCAATTGATTGCCCAGACAAATTCCAAAAATGGGTCTGTCCTGATCAAATGATTTCCGGATGTTTTCGATGGTGATATCACATTTCTTCGGATCTCCGGGACCATTGGAAATGAATAAGCCGTCGTATTCTTCTTTTGTGAAATCATAATTCCAGGGAACCCGGATCACGGTGGTGTCCCTTTCCAGTAAATACCGGATAATATTGTATTTTACCCCACAATCCACGAGGAGTATTTTGTATTTTCCCTCCCCGTAAACTTTTTTTTCTTTTGTGCTTACCAGTTCTACAAGGTTGTCTTCATTGGGGTCATAAAAGTCGGGTTCATTTTCTACAATTATTTTTCCCAGCATGGATCCTTTTTCCCGGAGTATCTTTGTAAGCTTACGGGTATCCACATCGAACAATCCCGGGATATTCTGTTCTTTAAGCCAGTCGCCAAGGCTCCTGTCGGCATTCCAATGGGAATAATCTTCCGAGTAATCGGATATGATTAATCCGGAAATATGCAAACTGGAGGATTCGAAAAAACGGGTAAGGTTATTTTCTTTTTCGTTTACAGGTACTCCGTAATTCCCTACAATCGGATAGGTGAGAACCAGTATCTGGCCTTTGTAGGAAGGATCTGTCAGACTCTCAGGGTATCCGGTCATTGCGGTGTTAAAAACTACTTCTCCTGCAATGGAACGATCTGCCCCGAAGGATTTTCCATAGATTTCTGTTCCATCTTCCAAAATGAGTTTAATTTTTCTGTAATCCACGTTAATAAGTTTAGGGTTAACAAATGCCTTATTTATAAATGTCGCCTTTCGATCAATTGTTCGACCTGTTCGGGGCTTATTCTTTTTGCGACAATTTCCTTGTTGCCGTCAAGTAAATATAAAATATTTGAACTGGCTACATCATAGACTTCCTTGTATGAAAAATCATATGGATTCCAGGCATTGATCCAATCGTATATTTTATGCTCATTAACAAAATTGGCCCATTTTACTTTTCCTTCTATGCCTCCAAGCATATTTATGGCAATCACCCGGAGATTAATATCATTGTTTTGCATTTTATCCCATAATTTATAAAGTTCCGGGATGGTTTTTTTACAATGCCCACAGTCTGGTTCCCAGAAATAAAGAATAAGATAATCCCCGTCAATCTGATGAAGATTAAATTTTTGTCCTACATAAGGATTTCTTTTCAATGCCGAATCCTCTGCAGCGGTCAGGAAATGTTCACCACTCACATGTATTAACTCAACATCCGGAGCTGTTTTACCGATAAGCAGGGGATTTAATTTTTTTACTTTTTCCTTCAGGTCAGAGATGAAATCAGGACTTGACCAGCTTGCTTCAGGAATGTAATATTTTTCTGCTATATAAGCATATACCGCATCCATGCCTGCATATTTACTGGTGGCATAATGATTGAGCAGGGTTGTAAGCATATACTTGAATAACAGAGAGTCTGTTCTGGATTGCTCAATAAGCCAGTCTACTTCTTTATAAATTGAATCCGGCACGGGATAAATCCATTTGTTCAGGTATGTTTTGAGCTTGGATTCGTAAAGAGGTGTCCGAAGTAAACGAATATCGGAGAGATCAAAATGATCGAAATAATGATTTTTATAGTATTTCACAGTAAAAGCGGAATCGAGGAGCACTCCGTTTTCATCCCGCGGGGGTTCAGGTGCTTCTACCTCTTTCATGGAAAGCAGGAATTTTGAGATGAACAGATCCTGATTATCCTGGATAATTTCATCCACATATTCTTTTACATGCTGATTAATCTCTTTTAATTTTTCTCTGGCTGCTAGAGAATCATTTTTGCTTATAGGCGTTTTTATTCGCAGTTGAACTTTCTCTGATTCCTTTCTTTTTTTATCCAGGAAAGTGAGATAATCATAAAACAACTCATTATCGCGACTTCCCTTAATTTCCGTATTTTTTAAGAGATTTACCGTGTCAATACTAAGACTGAAGGTTTGATCATCATCAATTAGCAGATCGAATCGGTTTCGGTTTGGGAAGAACAGGGTATACATCCCTTTTGGCAAATCTTTTTTGCCAGTTATGCTGGCCTTGCCTTGATTATCGGTAAAAAAGGTATCCTGTAACATCAAGGATTGACTAAAATAATGTCCAAACAAAAGGGTATCATTTGGAAAAGACGGGATCTCAAGATCAATATTATATTGTGCTTCACTATTACTTACTATACCCAATAATATAAGGCCAAACAGTACGATATTTAAATTTTTCATAAAAATTTCCTTATAATTTTTTACAAATATAGAGTTTATTTTTTACTCCAATAGAGTGAACTAATGAAAAGAGAAACGTATTTTGACACCTGATTTATTACGTGGTTTTACGGTTTTTTTCTTTAAAAATAATTCCGGCATTTGTTTTAAACCACATAGAAAGACTGATTCATTCCCCGGCAAAAAGCTTATTATTCCTGTACTTCTTAACAAAATTCATTATATTTACCTTTTCCAAATGCTTTTTGCACTATGGTATTGACTCCGGGTTCAAAAAATAAACGTCTTCTCATGTCAAATTTCAAGCTGAACGCTTTGCTTGAAATTACCCTGGCAATTAATGAAAATCCTCCGGTTGAAGAGTTATTGGAAAAATACGAGAAGTTTTTAATGCAGGATCTTGAGATAGGAAAAGTGGTCATTATTAAGCGAAGCGAAAAATGGGACTGTATTTTGAATTCAGGCTTTGATCCGATTTTGTGTAAAAAGCTATGCACCAGTGAGGAATTTCTGAAGATATACGAAATCTCCCGTATTGGTATAGATATCCCGGAATTTCTTCCTGGTGGAGATTATGTTATCCCTGTTACGCATAATGATCAACCCATGGCTTTTGTCGTTATTGGTGATATTGAAGAAGAAAGTGAGGGATTAAGTCCTGTGGTTAAACATTTGAGCTTCATCCAAACACTTTCCAATATCATCATTGTTGCGATTGAAAACATCCGTTTGTATGAAGAGAATCTTCAGCAGGTTGCTTTAAAAAGGGAGCTTGAACTTGCATCTAAAATGCAGAGTATGCTCATTCCTGCCAATGAAAAATTGCCCTCCAATGAAAGCCTCCATTTCGAAGCTTTTTATAATCCTCATTTTGAAGTTGGGGGTGATTATTACGATGTATTGGAATTATCTGATGATAAGATTGGATTTTGCATTGCAGATGTTTCCGGAAAGGGGATCTCTGCCGCCTTCCTGATGTCGAACTTCCAGGCAAACCTGCGGGCTCTTTTCACGGCTGATATTCCTATGAAAAAACTCCTTACCCGGTTAAATCAGCGGGTCATTTCATCGGCAAAAGGAGAGAAGTTTATTACGATATTTATCGCGCGTTACAACAAGAAGACACATCAGCTAAGCTACGTAAATGCCGGACATAATCCTCCTCTTTACTATGAGATAAAAACCGGTGAACTCAGGCAACTGAAAAGCGGATGCGTTGGCATTGGAATGCTGGAAGAACTGCCTTTCATAAATGTTGAGAAGATTCGTATCGATACTCAGGTGAAAATTTTGGCATATACCGATGGTCTCGTTGAATTAATACAGGGTGATGATATGGGAGTTTCCTGGGGTACCCAGTTTATTGAAGATGAGATAAGCAATGAGCAGACCATTGGAGCAAATATCAGCAGCATTATCAATGCACAAAAGATTGTTCAGGGAAACTCCTCCATTTTCGATGATATTTCCATTCTGGGGGTCGATTTTTCAGGTTTCTGATGGTTCACCGGGTTCCTTCTCTTCTACATGGCTTTTTTCCATGCCCTTTCCTCCGTAAATATCAAAAGCTACAAGTATAGCCGTAAAGCCCCATACCAGAACAGAAGCTTTATCGGTATCCAGGAAATTATTCAGGATACCATGTATATAATAGGTGATCAGTCCCAGCAATATGGACAGGCTTATGATTTTCATCTCCCTGTTTTTTGAGGTAAAGTATACCCTCAATCCGGTATAAATAGTGGTGAGAAAAACAATAATAATACTAATCATGCCAAGTATGCCGCTCTCAGAAAGCGGTCCCAGGTATTCACTATGCGCATTTCCGCGCGTGCCTGTATTGGTACTGATACTGGTTTTGTCATGAGAAGCCTGGAAAGGTGCATACTGGAACATATAAGTCCCCGGACCCCAGCCAAAAACCGGTTTTTCTTCCCACATTCTTAAAGCACTGTTCCAGCGGTTTATCCTTTCAAGATTGGAAGCATCATTCCTTACGTTGTAGATGGATTGGATGTGTTCGGTAAATTCTCCCGATGAGGCCTGGGTATTCTGTTCAAGCTTCATTTTGATCTCTGTACGCAAGGAAAACAAAAAAGCAGCCACCAGAATAAATCCTGCCAACACAATTTGAAACCTGATCCTTAACTTAATGATGATCCAGATCCCAAAGACACCGGCAAGACTCACCCATGCTGCTCGTGTGTAGGAAAAAACAATAGCTGCTGCATAGAGAAGTAACAGCATAAGGAACAAAATGGTTTGTCCACTGTCGATTTTACGGTAGCTGAAAAACAACCCTATCAGTGCCGGGAATAGCATAGCCAATACGGCCCCGTAAGAGGTATGATCATTATAAAAAGGCTTAACAACAAAATGAGCAGCAATCTGACTGTTTAATCCATATTGGGAATGTCTGATCAATACATAAAGAATAATCAGTGTAAAGGGAATGAGGTAGGCCCAAAGATATTGACGAATTCTTTTGGGGTTTTGAAAGATCTGTGCCAATAGCAAATAGAAGCTGACGATGAACCAGAGACGAGCGACAAGGAATTTGGCGGATATCAGGGGCATGGTAGATGTAATGGTTGTTATGGCTATCCATGCAATATTGAAATAAATAGCCAGGGTGACAGGATGCCTGAGTATGCGGATATCGATTCTTTGTCCTTTAAGGTATTTAATGAAATACAATACCATAATTCCGGCCAACAAAGGTTCAGTTGGCAAATAAAGATCGAAGCTTGTGTCTTGTACTATTTCTGATAGTTGTATGGATAAGGGAACGAAAAATACCGTAAGGTAAATTACCCTGTCAAGCCGGGTAAAGGTCATCCATGCAAGTGCAAGTAAAACAGGAAGCAAAGGCAAATAATATATTTCAAAGTACAGAAGTATACTATTTAACAACACGAATACAAGGCCTGCCCAGTAAACCAGGTATTCTTTCCTGCTTACTAAATTGAGAAATTGCATGAATTTCAGCCTTTCCTTTTAATATTTTCCACAACAATTAAGGTGATCAGCGTAAGCAAAAATGCTGCGATGGTAGAGATGATCACAATGATTGATTTTTTGGGATAGGCTTTCTTTTCTGCTTTATAAGCGCTATCCACAATGAACTTATGCGGTAGATTTTGTTCTGCTTCCAGTTTGGCTTCCTGATATCGCTGTTTCATCCGGCTTAAACGTTGTGCTTCAACCCTCAGGTGATCGCGGATGAATACATAATTCCCCCCATACTTCGAAAGAATATTAAGTTTTTCCTGGATCATACTTATGGCCTGCTGATCTCCTTTATTGATAGCCTGCCCCAGTGCTTCATGGAGTCTCTCAGCCTGACTCTCATAATGGTTAATGCCCAGCGCCCTGATTTTGTTGATGGAATCCTGTAACTCGGTCATATTATTAACCATCTTGTTATATTCTTTTTCCACCAGAACAAAGGCATCAATGGCTCTCTGTTTCAACATCCGGTTGTAAACAGAGTCAACAAGTGCAGCAATGTTATTCGCAATATCTGCGGCCATTTGAGGATCCTTATCCAGCACATCAATAACGACTGATAAGTATTGAGTCAACTTGAAATTGATATTCGAATTGTATTGAGAATATAATTGGGTTTTGGGGAATTTTGAATCCGGATCAATCTCATAATGGGTTTTCAGGTCATATTTTTCAATAATCCTGTCCCTGATTTCTTCCGAGTTCAACACCTGCATCAAATGTTCCGATTGTTCTTCTTCTCCGATCTCATACATGCTGGCCCTGCCAGAAAAATTATCGGCAAGGAGATTTTTGGAAATGGATGCACTGGTTGTCGGGAACATGACTACCGTCGAGCGGAACTTAGGTGTGATGGTAAACGATATGATGATAGAAGCCACTGCTGCTAAAAAACTTATGGTCAAAAGAGGAACTCTTTTTTCCCACAGGTAGATCAACAGGTCTGTCGAGCTAAAATCATATTTGTTTTCAGTTTGATTTTCCTTGGCCATAATTGTAAATTTATTGTTTAACCCGGATTAGAAAATAATTCTTTTTCCCTTTTTGAATTAAGATATATTTATTATTGATAAAATGATCGGAGGTAATCATCATGTTTTCATCCACTATTTTTTCTTTATTGATGCTTAATCCACCTCCTTTAATTAATCTTCTTAGTTCGCCTTTTGATGGGAATACCCCGGTTCCTTCTGTCAGAAAATCCAGTACCGGCATATTTATATCAGGATGTGGGATTTTAAATTGAGGCACCCCCTCAAAAACAGAAAGAAAAACATCCTCCCGGATCTTTTTCAGCATATCTGTGGTCGCTTTTCCGAAAAGAATTTGGGAAGCCTCAATGGCTGATTGATATACTTCTTCCCCATGCACCATAACCGTTACTTCCCTGGCAAGCGTCTTTTGTAACTCTCTGAGGTGAGGATGTTCCTTATGTGCGTCGACAAGTGTTTCAATGGTTTTTTTGTCCAGAAGCGTGAAGATCCTTATGTATTTTGCCGCATCTTCATCCGATACATTGAGCCAGAACTGATAAAATTTGTAGGGAGAAGTACGCTCAGGATCAAGCCAAACGTTCCCTTCCTCAGTTTTCCCAAATTTTCCTCCATCTGATTTGGTAATAAGCGGGCAGGTGAGGGCAAAGGCTTCACCGCCGCCTATTCGCCGGATCAATTCTGTTCCTGTTACAATATTGCCCCATTGGTCGGAACCACCCATTTGGAGTTTGCAATTTTTTTCACGATATAAATGAAGGAAATCGTATCCCTGGACCAGTTGATAGGTAAATTCTGTAAAGGACATTCCGGATTTCGAATCTGCAGAGAGACGTTTTTTTACCGAATCTTTCGCCATCATGTAGTTTACTGTAATATGCTTTCCTATTTCTCTGATAAAACTAAGAAAAGTAAAATCCTTCATCCAATCATAGTTGTTTACTAATTCGGCAGCATTTTCTGAACCTGAATCGAAATCCAGAAAAATTTTCAACTGTTTTTTAAGACATTCCTGATTGTGTCGAAGGGTTTTTTCATCCAAAAGGTTTCTTTCCTGGGATTTACCCGAAGGATCCCCGATCATGCCGGTTGCCCCACCCACAAGAGCGATGGGTTTATGACCGGCAATCTGGAAATGTTTCAGCATCATCACTCCCACAAGATGTCCAATGTGCAGAGAATCAGCAGTTGGATCTATTCCCACGTAGGCAGTAGTTTTCTCTTTCTTTATTAGCTCCTCAGTTCCAGGCATGATATCATGGAGCATGCCCCTCCATTTTAGCTCTTCAACGAAATTCATTTTCCAGAAATTTTCTCAAATATAATAAAATATATAATGAAAGAATGAGGCGCTTTATTGTACCTGAGGGGAATAAAATGTGAAAAGAAAATGTTAAAGATAGTTTTATCCAAAACGAAGCCAGGGAAGCACCCTAAATCTCACTCCCACTCTCATTCTGCTCCTTACCATCCTATCCTTCGTCTGGCATAAAAATGATAATAAACGCCCAGTTGAATCACTACCTGATCCCAGGGCCCGGCGATGTATTTAATGGAAAGTACGCTGTCCAGGTTTCCATCGATATACATTTCCACTCCGGCACCCAGATTCAGCCCCGGTTTGATTTCTTTTTCATCTGAATATCGCGGGTCTCCGATAGAAACTTCATAATTCGAAGTAATAGCTGTAGCGTTGCCACCCAGCAGACCATATACCCTTAGAGGACCTTCATGAAAAAATTCATACTGTAAGTCCACATCTCCGTGGAACATCCAGTTTTTAAAAGATTGGGTTATATCACTTCTGTAATAACGGTTATACAGGCTTAGTGAAGGAAGCAGATAGCCATTCTCGAAAACTTCAAAATACAGTTTCCCAAAAATACCCGGATTTCCGGTTTCAATGGTGTTAAACATAACTCCCGTGGAAAAGCTTAAGCCTCCTCCGGCACGCATTATCTGACCGTTTAACTGCATCCCTAGAAAAACCGGGAATAAAATTAGTATGGCTTTTTTCATGGCTTGTAATACGATTATTTTATCTCAGGTGTTTATTGATACGAGAATTATGAAATTTGGTTTTGGATACTTTCCGCTACGACCATTGGCTACTGTTTGAATTGAAAAGTTTTGGAGGAATTCCTATCCTCTAAAAATCTGAAGATTAAGAAAGATGATGGAAAACTTGTCAAAATTTCTTTTTATACAATGAAACTTGATGAATATATTCTCAGTATAAGATAGCGAAAAATGTCAAAGAATTAACAATAAGCATGAAGGGGAAGGGAAATTTAGCCGGTTGAATTTCAGAGCATGACTGGATATAAGCGGGACCAAAATTTCGGTTATGTTTAAAAAGTACTAAATTTGCCCATCTCGTAAATGTAAGTAAATGTCTTAATTTAAGTTTAATGGCTGAAAAAACAGGTGAAATTATACAGGTAATCGGTCCTGTAGTTGATGTAAGTTTCGAAAAGTCCGGAGCTGAACTCCCAAATATTTACGATGCAATTGAAATCGAACGCAATGATGGTACCATCCTTGTTGTAGAATGTCAGCAACATATCGGAGAAAATACCGTGAGGTGTATTGCCATGGATTCGACTGATGGCTTGCAGCGGGGAATGAAAGTGAAAGCCACAGGTTCGGCGATCAAAATGCCGGTGGGGGAAGATGTTAGGGGACGTTTAATGAATGTTGTCGGTGAGACCATTGATGGTATAGGACCGGTAGATAAGGAAGGAGGATATGAAGTCCATGCCAAACCTCCAAAACTTGAGGACCTTTCCACTGAAACCGAGGTCTTATTTACCGGAATTAAGGTAATTGATCTTCTGGAACCTTATTCAAAGGGAGGAAAGATTGGCCTGTTTGGGGGAGCCGGAGTTGGGAAGACGGTGATTATTATGGAGTTGATTAATAACATTGCCAAGCGTTATTCGGGTCTTTCTGTATTTGCCGGTGTTGGGGAGAGAACACGTGAAGGAAATGATCTTTTACGGGAAATGATCGAATCAGGAGTGATCAGGTATGGAGACGATTTCATGAAAAACATGGAGGAAGGAGGCTGGGACCTTTCCAAACTGGACAGGGAAAAACTTAAAGAATCTCAGGCTACCCTTGTTTTTGGTCAGATGAATGAACCTCCCGGAGCTCGTGCCACGGTTGCCCTTTCAGGACTTACTGTGGCAGAAGCTTTTCGCGATGGAGATGCAGAAAGCGGAGGCCGTGATATTCTTTTCTTTGTAGATAATATTTTCCGTTTTACCCAGGCTGGTTCCGAGGTTTCGGCTTTGCTGGGACGTATGCCTTCAGCTGTTGGTTACCAGCCTACACTGGCTACAGAAATGGGCCTTATGCAGGAAAGGATTACGTCTACAAAAAGAGGATCCATTACATCTGTGCAAGCCATTTATGTGCCTGCTGATGACCTTACCGATCCGGCACCTGCGACTACTTTTGCCCATCTCGATGCAACAACGGTATTGAGCAGGAAGATTGCTGCTTTGGGTATTTATCCCGCGGTCGACCCTCTCGATTCCACCTCAAGGATTCTTACTCCGGAGATCGTGGGAAATGAGCATTACCATGCCGCACAGAGGATCAAAGAGTTATTGCAACGTTATAATGAATTGCTGGATATCATTGCTATCCTTGGTATGGACGAACTTTCTGAAGAAGATAAACTTGTTGTTCACCGGGCAAGAAGGGTTTCCAGATTTCTTTCTCAACCTTTCCATGTGGCTGAACAGTTTACGGGGATCCCCGGAACGCTTGTATCCATTGAAGATACGATTAAAGGTTTCAATATGATCATGGATGGAGAGGTGGATGAATATCCTGAGGCTGCATTCAACCTTGTCGGAACCATAGATGAAGCCATCGAGAGAGGCAAGAAAATGCTCGCGGAATCTAAATAAGCCTGTATACTTTACCATTATATTGATAAACAGCATTTACAAACTATGCATCTTGAAATTATCACACCGGAAAAAAAGTTGTTCGAAGGAGAAGTGTCTTTAATTCAGGTTCCCGGAACGAAAGGTCTTTTTACGATACTCAAGAATCACGCTCCTATTATTTCAACTTTGGAGGGAGGGAAAATCAAGATCAGGAATCCTTATGGTGAAATCAGTTATTTTGATATAGAGGGTGGAGTAGTTGAAGCAAAATTTAATCATATCATTGTTCTTGCGGAAGTCTGATAACATTGGCTTCCTGAAAGTTTTTCTGTGGGCATCAATAGCGGGCTTAACCGGTTTGATAAAGCATTCCGATGCACAGATCATAAGAAAAACTACCGTGGAATTTCATTCTGCTGATAGTTTGCTTATTACCGCTGATCTTTACTTATCCAGGCCTGAAGACCCTTATATTCTCTTTTTTCATATGGAAAACTCAAGCAGAGGAGAATATGACTCCATAGCTGAACGTTTTGTAAAGATGAGATATAATTGTTTGGCTGTTGACCTGAGACTTGGCGGCAGCTTCGGATATGTAAATAACAGAACCGCTCCAAGAGCCAGGGAAATGAGGGTATCTACAAAACAGGGCATTGAAAAAGATATTAAGGCTTCAATATCATTTATTGAAGCCATGAGTGATGAGAAAGTCATTCTTCTGGGCAGTTCTCTTTCAGCCACACTCGCCCTGAAAGCTGCTGCTGAGGATCAAAGAGTGAAAGCTGTAATGGCTTTTTCACCAGGAGAATTTTTACAACCCCAAAATACCCTGAGAAAAATACTTAAAAAGCTCACCATACCGGCTTATATTGCCTGTAATCAGGTGGAATATCCCTATCTTCTTCAGGCTGTTGAGGGTGTTGAAGGAAGTTTTTTGACCTTGTTTGAACCTCCCCAGGATACCCGGGAAAGAGGTTCAGGAATGTTGAGGAGAAATAATCCCACCTATGATGAATATTGGTTTTCGGTTCTTATCTTTATAAAATCATTACAAAATTAAGTTTTGGTAAAATTTCTGATCATACGTTTTAGCTCAATAGGTGATATTGTGCTGACTAGTCCTGTAATTAGATGTCTGAAAAAACAGGTGGAGGGGGCAGAAATCCATTATGTTACAAAAGGAGCCTTTAAGGATGTTTTGAAAGCCAACCCTTATATCGATAAACTCTGGCTTTACAAGAATAACATGAATGAACTTTCCCTCCAATTGAACCGGGAAAAATATGATCACATTATTGACCTGCACAATAGCCTGAGATCTGGTATCCTTAAAAGAAAGTTAAAACTGCCTTCAGTTACCGTAAATAAGATTAACTGGCAAAAATGGGTTATGGTGAATTTGAAGATCAATCGGCTTCCTGACCGGCATATTGTTGATCGTTATATGGATACCCTGCATTTTTTTGATGTGAAGAATGATAAAGAAGGCCTGGATTATTTTCTTGACGAAGAGGACCATAAACTTCCACCGGATATACAATCCTCCTTACCGGAACGGTTTTTATGCCTGGTTATTGGAGCAAAACATTTCACTAAAAAGGCTCCTCCTGAGAAACTGGCTGAAATCTGCGATAAGCTGGAAATCCCTGTTCTTATCCTCGGAGGGACTGAAGATGAGCATGCTGCCGGGAGGCTTATGGAACTATCTTCACATACAAAAATGCTAAACCTTTGTGGAAAGCTCACGCTGAATCAATCTGCATTTATGGTAAAGAAAGCACAATTGGTAATAAGTCATGATACCGGTTTAATGCATATTGCCGCCGCATTTAAAAAGAAAATCCTTTCCATATGGGGGAATACCATCCCGGAATTTGGAATGTATCCTTATATGCCTGACAAGCATTCCTGCATCTTCGAAGTTACCGGATTATCATGTAGGCCCTGTTCAAAGATCGGCTTTTCAAAATGCCCGAAAAAACATTTTAGGTGCATGATGGATCATGACGCTGAAGCTATTGCCAGAGCAGCAAACAGGATATGCTAATCAGTATAGCCGGCTCCGCGAGAACATACAGGTT
Organism: uncultured Bacteroidaceae bacterium; assembly: GCA_964595055.1. GTDB lineage: Bacteria > Bacteroidota > Bacteroidia > Bacteroidales > CAYRTD01. The sequence goes on from CAZQOV010000014.1 coordinate 31,305, forward strand.
AGTTCAGGATCAGGTAAACTTCCAGGTTTTTTTCCTTTCTTTCGTGAAATACTAAAATAGTCCTTCATTCGTATTATTTTTGTCACACATGAAAAGATCAGAAGAAATATATGAAGGACTAGGAGGGAAACCTTTTTCATGGAAGCAATTTATCAACGAACATAAAGTTGGTATATTGGGCACCATTGCTTTCCATTTAATCTTACTCATTACTTTTCTTATGGTTGAAATTCAGTCCCTGAAAAAAGAAGTGTCAGAACTGGATATTATTTTTGAGTATGTGGAAGAAGAAGAACAGGTAAATGACATAGAAGAATCCGAAGAAACCAGGGAAGAAAAGATTTCCCGACTCTTTGATCAGCAGATGAGGCAAAGCAACAGGGCAGTCAATATTAATAAACTGGAGGAAGAGATCAGCACGGATAAGTATGTTGAGGAAGTTAAGAATGAACTGGAGAGCGAACGATCGGAGGAGTGGCAAAAGCAACAGGAAGAACTGAAAAAAATTTTGAATCAGGAAGACCTCGTTCCCGTTGAACCGGCACCACAGAAAAATGAAAAGGACAGAGAATTTACCGGACCTACAAATATTAGCTATGAATTTTTATCTGCGCCATTAGACAGGAAATCCTTTGATCTCCCCATTCCCGTCTATAAATGCCGGGGTTTTGGTACGGTTGAAGTTAGTATTGAGGTTAATCATTCCGGAGATGTGACCTCTGCAAAGGCAAATGTGATTGAAGCCACTGAAGATCCTGATTGCCTTGCTGAAGTGGCAGAAAAATTTGCTTTGCGCACCAGGTTCAGGGCTGATTTAAGTGCCCCGTCGAGTCATAAAGGAAAGATTGTATATAGTTTTGTGGCACAATAGGGGAAGTAGGCAGTCCATTAGCGACAGCGTCGCAGATTAAACGGTAAACGGTAA